>JAYEHB010000219.1:0-2097 GCA_034659375.1 Thermodesulfobacteriota bacterium | reverse complement strand
CGCAGTCCCAAATAGACGAATATGAGGCACTGGCCAAATATTTACAGTTATGCCGAATATTTACTAAAAAACAATGGACGGAGGTTTAAATATGCTGGAAACAAGGATTGAAGATCAGATTCTCATTGCAAATATTACCAATGGTAAAACCAACTCAATTACAAAAGAGTCTTTAGATAAACTTAAACAGGCCATTGAAAAGGTAAAAAAAGATGAGGCCGTTAAAGGCCTTGTTCTTACAGGGAATGGACGGTTTTTTTCCAGTGGCTTTGATCTCTACACATTTATGGGGTTTGAAAAACTTGAACAGGCAGTATCCTTTTTAAAATATGCTGATGAAGTCCTTTTGGGTCTCTTTTTGTGTCCAAAGCCGGTTGTTGCTGCCATGAACGGACATACCGCAGCAGGAGGCTTGATTCTTGCCATGGCTTCAGATTACAGGATTGTTACAGATCATCCCAAAATCAAGATCGGCATGTCTGAAATCAAGATCGGTGTACCCCTTTCTGTGGCCCAGAGTGCTGTTATGAGGTTTGGCCTTGATTCAGATAAAAAATTCAGGGATGTGATGTACTTTGGAGAGATGGTTGATGTGACTAAAGCTCTTAAGATGGAGATTGTTGATGAGACTGTAAATGCAGAAGAACTCATTGATAAGGCAAAAGCCATTGTCTCTTTATGGATTGATACTCCGGCAAGACCTTTTTGCAGGATAAAAGAGGAGCTTAAATATTCAACTGGTGAGAATATCAGAAAAAGGCTTAAACAAGATGACTGGCATGATGCTTTAAACTGTTTTTTTAAAAAAGAGGTTAAAGATACACTTGCCTTTGTCCAGTCCACCATGGAATAGTTGGCTATATCTTAATAATTCTTCCTGCCCCTCCTTTAACATATTTATCCCTGTACATTTCCTTGATCTCTTTGATGTGCATGGTGCAGTGAGTCGGGCATACAAGCTTTAGATCTTGTAATACAGGATAATTATCAAATCCGTGAAAACCGCCTATAACTGCATATGGTCTGCCATATGCAGTTGCTGTTTTTATAATTGATTCAAGGCCCGGGTGGGAGCATCCAGCTATTATAACAATTCCTTTGTCTGTTTTTAGTAATAAAGATTGTTCAATTCCTGCAAGTTCTCCAGTAGAGTAGATGTTTTCGTGCAATTCAGTTGAGGTATCAATATATTTTAGTTTAGCAGCATTTTTAATGCCCCTTAGTGATGATGGTGCATAAACTGTGACGTTGTTGTTTTTGTTTAAAAATGCCGATAGACCTCCAATATGGTCAAAATGGTGGTGGGAGAGAAAAATTTCATCCACCTCCCGGGGAGAAATATTCATTTTTTTCATATTGCTTAAAAGAATTCTCCCGTTCCCACCGGTATCAAAGAGGATCTTTTTGTTCTGGAACTCAATAAAAGCAGCAAAACCCCAATCCGGGAGCAGGCCTTCTTTAAAAATACTATTGTCATAAAGAATTGTTATTTTCATTGTATAACCGGTTCAACTTTCGTAGATGAAAATTAAAGTCCTGTGGGAGTTTATGGATGAATCAGGTTTAAAAAATCTTTTTACCTGATTCCAGAAAATCCTGCTGTCTCTTTTGTTGTTCCGTTGTTATCAGGCTTTCCAGGGCATTTGCAAAATATATTACAATTTCATATTCAGGGTTGCCAAACTCATCTGGAACAAAGGACAGAACCAGAATGTCTCTTGCTTTTTTCCAGCAAAGGGATTTTCCATTCTCCTGCTTCCAGGGGATTATTTCAGGTGTACCATACCTTTCATAAAGTGTTTTTATTATATTTAAATCATCGTTTTTAAAATGAACTTTTATTAATAACGGATATTTTGTACGTTTTGAAAAGAGAAACCCCACATAATCCAATGGAAGGTTTTTAGTTCTGGCATAACGGAAAACAATATTAATTGTGTCATGCTCAATCCGCTCGCCTGTCCGGGAATTCAACTTTTGGTTTAATTCCTGAAAATATGGAAAGGTCTTTTTAAAAAATTCTCTGTTGTTTATTCTTAAATCAATTGTACTCTTGGTCTCCACTGAATCATCCCCAAGAGTATTACTTAAATTTTT
>JAYEHB010000218.1:0-2101 GCA_034659375.1 Thermodesulfobacteriota bacterium | reverse complement strand
ATGCCCCCAAAAAAGTTTGTAAACGTTTACAGGGCCCCGCATCTTGCGTTGTCGGATAGGAGCTTGGGAACGATGGTAAAAATCCCTGCACCAGGTTTTTCTTGTCAAATTCTGATGATAATGTTAAAAAATAAAAAAAATAGAAAAAGTAACCTGGGCAGCTCACCTTATTAACCTTTAAAAACAGATAAAATATATTATTATGAGAATAGTAACAAGACCCGATTTTGATGGAATTGTATGTGCAGTCCTGATTTATGAGACTGAAGATATTAATGAGCCTGTTTTATGGATAGAGCCAAGTCAGGTTCAACATGGAGAGATTAAAATCAAAAAGGGCGATATAATGGCTAATCTGCCCTATGACAAGAGATGTTCCATGTGGTTTGATCACCATGTCTCCAATGAGACTGAAAAAAAGATTCCCGGTGCTTTTAAAATTGCTCCTTCTGCAGCAGGCGTGGCCTATGACTATTATAAAGGTCTTGGCAGGCTTGAAAAAAATTTTGATGAGTTAATAAAAGAGACTGACATAATTGATGCTGCAGATCTTTCAAGGGATATGGTTCTGCGGCCTGAAGAGTATCCTTACATACTTCTCTCCATGACCATAAACAACCGTGATGAATCAGATCCTCCATACTGGAACAGACTTGCAGCCCTTTTAAGAGAAAAGAACATTTCTGAAATCCTTGACGATTCTGAGGTAAAAAAGAGATGTAAAATGGTGGTTGAAGAGAACAAGGCTTTTGAAAAAATTCTTAAAACCCATACAAAAATCCATGGCAGCATATCTGTTGCTGATTTCAGAAACATGGAAAAAGCCCCATCAGGAAACAGGTTTCTTACATACTCCCTTTTTCCTGAATCCATGGCAAGTGTAAAGATAAGGTATGATCACAAGGATAAAAACATAGTACTTTTAAGCATTGGCCGCAGCATATTTAATGACAGATTCAGGGTTAATATTGGAAAACTTCTTTCAAGATATGGAGGAGGAGGGCATGCCGGTGCCGGAGGATGCAGCATGGATTCGTCAGCAGCAGATGAGAATTTAAAAGAAATTCTTGAAATTATGCACAAGAATCAGAGTATTTGATCAGATATGGGCATTGAAATAGAAAAAAAATTTCTTTTAAAAAATGATCTATGGAGAACCACGGGTGCTGATGTGGTTTTATTTAAACAGGGATATTTGAACAACAGTGAAAACGGTGTTGTAAGGATAAGATCTGCCGGAACCAGAGGATTTATTACTGTAAAGGGAAAAACCTGTAATGCATCACGCCTTGAATATGAGTATGAAATTCCCCTTAAAGATGCTGAAGAGATGCTGGATCTGCTCTGTGAAAAACCTTTGATCGAAAAAAATAGATTCTTCATTGATCATAAAGGTTTTCAATGGGTTGTTGATGAGTTTTCTGGAAAAAATAAAGGGCTGATCCTTGCCGAAATTGAACTTTTGGCAAAAGATCAGCCCTTTGAAAAACCTGGGTGGATTGGTCGTGAAGTCACTGATGATCCACGGTATTTTAACTCAAATCTTATCAAAAACCCTTGGGGAAAATGGTTTATGAAAAAGTTTTAGCCTTTTGCAGATCATCTTCTGTGAAATCCCATGTTACATCATGGGGCGCAAAATTTTCCAGAAACATCTCAGGCAGCTGGTCATCTTTTTTGGTAAAACCGGCTCTCAGGTTAAACTCATTTTCATTTTCAAGTATTGAGATACCAAGAGCTGCAACATCATCGGGTGTTAAAGAAATTCCATACTGTGCATTGAGCATATCTACAATCAATGGCACACCATTCTCCGCATCCAGTACAGGAAAGGCAACAAAAAGGCATAGTCCTGTGGCATCAATGGCAGCAGTGGCGATTTGAAGATTTTTTGACAGATCTACCTGGCCCTGCTTCTTTAATGGATCAATTGTGCCTCCAACACCCAGAATATTGGCTGTAACTGCATAACCGGCAGTATGATCAGCTCCCTGGGGTGTGGTGGCATATGTAACTCCAACACCTTTAACAGCTCTTGGATCATAGGCTGGAATCGCCTGTTTTTTAACTGTTGGAATTCGATCAATACCAAAAGCCTGGC
>JAYEHB010000217.1:0-2104 GCA_034659375.1 Thermodesulfobacteriota bacterium | reverse complement strand
TATATTCAGGGCAACCGAGATTGAAACAGACAAGCTTGTCAAATCAGTTGCCTGCATTTCAGATAAAGGAGGAGTTATTGCCATGACAACCGCAGAAAAACTAAGAAAGGAAGGCCATAAGGAAGGCCATAAGGAAGGCAGCAACAAAACGATGGCATCCATGGTTCGCAATGCCCAGAAAAATGGATTGTCCGAAGAAATGATCGCCCGGATAGCCAACCTCGACATCACCCTGGTCAGAAAGATACTAAATGATGAGCCGGTGGATATACCGTTGCACCTTTTAGCAGACAGTGAACATTAAACGTTCCGCCGTGTATAAATCTGCTCCTTGCCCCGAAATGCTGGCAAGTTTGTCTCAGGCTACTATCTAAAACAGATTTTTGGCGAAAAAGCAATAGGGGGTTATGACGAACTGAAAGATGCGGAATCATTACCGATCAACCATCCAAAGAAAAATACAGCACTGTTAATTTATGTGCATGGCAGATTCCGCTTTTGCATGGAGACATTGACTTGTTTGTAAATTTTATTTCATTCCAGGAAATGGAGCCTGACATTGTTGAAAATTATTGCAGCAATGTCAGGTGTCTTAACCCTAAATATATATTGATAAGAAATATAAAAGAAGGAAAGAAGACACAAGGGAAGGATTGTTCTGTTGGGGTGGTTGAACCAATTCTCGGAGAAAAATACGATACTTTTTTCCCGGACCATGAATTGATAGATAAAAACACCAATGTTTTCGGTTTTTTAACAGAGGACGGTTTTCATTCGGAGTTGAGATTATATAAGAGATTTAATTTTTAAAATTAGTGCGGAAACCTACCTGAAGAATGATCCAATGACTCAGTATTATCCTGAAGATATCGATTTATTTGCCCATTTGAACCAAGGAATTCGTATGATTGACTGTGGAGCCTTTACGGGGGACACTTTAGAACTAACCTTAAGTGTTTTTAAAAAAAGAAAACTGTCGCTTGACTATGTTGCATTAATGGAGCCAGACATTGTTCTCATCTGTGAGCAGCATATTTCCTCCGGTGTTTTTTGTTTTTTTTGAAAAATCTAAAGTACACCAAATGCTAGTACCCTGTCCCGAAAGTTTTGACAGGTTTTCTGGCTGTTTATGTTTCTGGAAAACAAAATACTAAATGAGTCTATTTATATCCATAACTGTTTGATAATTTAGATAATAATTTCAAAAAATAGGTTCAAAAGTAGTATATATTTTGGTTATTTCAAGTTGCCAGATTACATATCAGAACTTATGGGACGCAATAATAGGATACAAATACTCTTACGCCTACCCCCCCCAAATGGATGACGAAATACTCTTACGCTAAAGTATCGAAAAATACCCCGCCGCCATACCCCGCCAAATCAAGAATTAATACCCAGCTTACCCCGCCGCTATACCCCGCCAAGTAAAAAGTTCATTATACCCAGCCTACCCCGCCGTCTTTGCAATATCACTAATTTTAAGCATACACTGTTCTCCAAAATGTAACTTTGGAGAAATTATAATACTATAAAGATCAGTATAACCTGAAGGTCACACGTAAAAAAACCGGCATCATTCCCAAACCTCTTCTGCTTGCAGAAAAAGGCATCATGGAAGGCCGCAAATGCAGTGGACGTCCCCTTTCCCTGGACGAACAGGCAATAAGACGTTTTACGGAGATGGTCAAAGCTTCCTGTGATCCGTCAAGCCACGGATTTATCTTTAACAGGTTCCTGCAGCAGAGTACAACCCAACAGAATGCATTAAAACAAACATCACAGGTGCAGAAAATGTTATCTATGCAACCCTTTATAAGGGAGTTACAAGAATATAAATTACCCGTATGCAGGTTCGATATTCAGTAATCCTCCGCACTTTTAACGATAAACGGGTATTATTATTGTTTGTAACTCCCTAATAACATAGACAAAGTAATTGCCCTTTCCACAGACAAGGCTGCAAATCCCATAAATCTATATGGTGCAACCAAACTATGTTCAGACAAACTCTTTGTAGCTGCCAACAACTTTGCAGGCTCTAAAAAAACCATTTTTTCAGTTGTACGCTACGGCAATGTTGTAGGTTCCAGAGGATCTGTTG
>JAYEHB010000216.1:0-2106 GCA_034659375.1 Thermodesulfobacteriota bacterium | reverse complement strand
TATGACCAAAAATATATAAAAAGAAAGACTTAATAATATTAAAGACAGCAAATACCTTGATTTTTCAATAACAAATGGGCTTTCTTCATTGGTTTGTTATACTTTTCCTCACCTACAAAACCAAGGTTGTTAACCATGATACCTTTAACTACAAATCTCTTTTCTTCAAATTTAACTACATCCCCCATCCCAAAAGGTTTAACCGCTCTTTTAGGTCTGCTGGCTGGTTTAACTGTTAGCTGATTAAGAATTGATTTTCCTTCTTACTAAAATTCACAATACGACTTTCTATCTATCCTCAAATTATATCAACAAACATTAAACAAAAGCAACCAAGAATATTTTTAAAAGTTTACATAATTAATTTTTGGGCGAACCTTATTTTAATAAGCTTCATTTTCAGGTTCCATTGCTTTTGAAAAAGGTCGTTCAAATTTGTACCCAAACCTTGCTTTAATGAGTTTTTTGAATTATGTTGGAGCTATAAGTTTTTTTTAAGGAATTAATAAGGAGCATCTATGGTAGATGAAGATTGTGCAACCGACAAAGCAGAAAAAGCTGATTACGATTCTCCCTGGAAAAATGTAGGAGTTGAAAAAAAGTTTTGCAGAAAAAATCATTGCTTATGAGGAGGAAAGAAAAATGCCATTTATCAGTAGTGTAGAAGAGATAGGAATGGAAAAAGGATTGGAAAAAGGAAGAGAAGGATTTCAAAGACTTTTGTCAAAACAACTTTCTTATAAATTGCGTTTGCAGCCTAAATCTTTGAATGAACTTTTAGAGGATCTTTCAATGGAGCAAATGGAGAAACTCGGATCAAAAATATTTGAAGTTAAGAATATTGAAGATATTAAAATATGGATTAATGAGATAACTAAAATTAAAACCGTTACAGAAAATAGGCTCGAGGCCTAACAAAAAAAGGCAGGGGAAAAAATGAGAAAATTTAAAAATTTGATTTTGGCATTGGTTTTATGTTTTTGCATTCAGACTGTTTTTGCTGAAATGAAGGCTCTTACTGACAAACAGATGAAAAATGTAAGTGGTCAGAGCGGTATTATAGGTTCTCTTATCGGCTTTAGCGAAGTTTTAGATTGAATTTCGTCCTTAGTTTTTTAAATTATTTATTATGCTTAGGAACCAGTTTCAGATAACTTGCCCATTTCAGAATACGCCACCGTTGAAGGATAGTGTTCCTCAATTTTTAAAAGGGTCTGTTATTTCGGACTCATTACTTAATCAATTTTTTCATTTATAACCCAGTTGACCCATTGTAATTGTTCGTTGGATAAAAATTTCTTTTTCTGTTTTACAAAGGTTTTTAACTTTTTTTTATTATTAAAAACAACAGAATAGAATCCTTTGGCATAGGGCCCGTGACCAATCAATGAGATGGCTCCTTTTCCCTCAACTCCAATGAGCATTTCATGGTTGGAAAATACCTTTAGATCGCCTGCAACAGATATGGTACCATATTTGTTCAGTTGAATTTCTCTATTTATAAAAAAAGCCAGGGCAACAGACAAGATCAGGAAAAGAATAACTGTAATTTTTGCTGTCCTGTTATAGATCAACGGATAAAAGAGATCTTTTATCCCCAATGGCATATGGTGATTGATCGCTTGTTCAATTTTCTTTTCCTTTGCCAGAAAAGGTTTTACAACCATGCCTGAAAAGGCTTCCGCATCATCTCTTGAAGCCTGATCCAGAGGATTTATCATGGCAAGGTTTAAGATATTATTCTCTTCAATGGATAGAGGCAGAATACTGTGCTTTTTGCATAAATATCTGGGAAGAAGCCCTAGAGGTTCTTTGGCAATATTTTTTTCAAGATCCGCAAGTGGAATCCCCTGCTGCTCTGACAATGCACTGAATAACTCCTCTTCGTTGATTAATCCCATTTTGATCAGGATATAACCAAGTCGCCTGTTGCCTCCAGTCTGCACATGTAATGCCTGTTCAATTTTTTCAGGTGCTACCAGGTTTTTTTGGATTAATATTTCACCCAGACTTTTTTTATTTGGCATGCTGTCCTCCTGTTGATGGTTTCTCAACTATATATACATAGATCATTCTTAATATCAACAAACAATTTTAAAAACAATG
>JAYEHB010000215.1:0-2110 GCA_034659375.1 Thermodesulfobacteriota bacterium | reverse complement strand
ATGGGGACTCTGTATTTTCTTCATTATTTATTCCTGAAATTTTATTCATTTCTAAAAATAATATCTTTCATATTTATTCATATTTATATTAATAACAGTATACAAAAAAAAGCTAACAGTGTAAAGTATAAAAAGGCAAAAAAGGGGGACGTACCACGTTTTTTTAGTCTGATAATTGGTATTATGTAAATTTTTTAAAAAATATTGTTGGTTGCTTTTGTTTAATGTTTGTTGATATAATCTGAAAGAAGAAATAGAACTAATATTATTATGTTAATCATTGGTGTTTTCTTTTTTTTATTGTATAATTTGGCATCCTTCATAAGTACTTTACACTTTCTGAAACCATTCCTTAATTTAAAGGTGGTTTTAGGGGCTTACAAGAATATAAAGCACCCGTATGCAGGTTCGATATTCAGGTAATCTTCAGCACTCTTAACGATAGCGGGTATTATTATTGCTTGTAACTCCCTTACTGAAAAAGTGTAAAGTACTTTTATGCTGATATGAAGGATGCCTATAATTTAATGTGAGGAATATAAAAAAAATATATAGGGTGTTTGAGAATATTTCTTTAGGTTTATTTGTGAATGGTAGTTATGGTCTTTTTCAGGGAGATACTACTTTTGCTTTTGTAAATTTATATGGCATGTGTCACAATATGTAGTTATAGGTTCAATCTATGGAATGACACTTTTTATAATGATGCAGGAGGATTAAATGGAAATAGGCCAAGTAATTATAGTATCGTTAGTCACATTTTTAATACTATTTGCAACTTTCGTTACTGTTAGAAAATATCTGTTTAAGCAATAGGCATAAGTTTTTTCCTTGGCAATGCAGGTCATATACTGGATTCCTGCTTTATCAGGTAGATGTGCATCAGCTTTCAGGTTATTCTGCCCATGCTGATCAGAACAATCTTGCAGACTGGGTCGGTGCAATGGAGACAAAGCCCAAAGAGATCAGGCTTGTTCATGGTGAGGCAGGAGCAAAAACAGCACTTTCAAAACAGCACTTTCAAAAAGGCTTGGAATTTAAGGCTTGGGGATATAAAAAATATGGATACAAACATAGTACTTAGAATAATCGGTGTTCTAATAATTCTAATAATTTGCATTTTTATAATTTGGAGAAAATATGTCAAAATAAAAGAAGAAAGAGAACTTGATGCTGCAATTCATATACTTAAAAATGATAAAAAGAAACGTGAAGCATTTTATGAAGATATGCGAAAACTTGCTGAAAACAATGAAGAATTGGCTGGCATTCTTCGAGACTTCTCAATTTTGTGATGTAATTAAACCTGGATTTTAAAACCCGTCAGGAATTTTTCCGGGAACATTCCGAATATTGGATTGAGCGTTTCGATTATAAAGAGGCCGGCCCCCAGCTTCTGCTCCAGGCATTTCTTCAGAGGGTAGTAAACTCCGGCGGAAGAATAGAACGTGAATACGGCCTTGGCAGGATGCGTACAGATCTGCTCGTTATGTGAAAAAAAGGTGAGCAGGATATTCAAAAAATTGTTCTTGAGCTTAAAATCCTTTATAAAAGTCTTGAAAAGACCATTAATCTCGGACTTGAACAAACCCATGCATATATGGACAGATGCGATTGCCATAAAGGTCATCTTGTGATTTTTAACAGAAACAGGACAGTCTCATGGGATGAAAAAATTTTTTCAGAAACAAGAGAATATAAAGGCAGAGAGATTGTATTTTATAAAATATGAGGTTGCTTTTTTGGTCAATATTTTTATATTCCCGTTGGTAAACAACATGACCTGTTTTTTGGGAAACCCGGTATTGATCAGAATTCACGCTACTGGCAGGAGGGCATATTATGAACACAGCTTTGACACAATTAAAAACAAAACAGTCCGAGGCTTTTTTTGACGGCCCGTTTGAAAATACTTCACCAGTGTCTTTTTCTTCGGCAAAGCGGAAAAAAGGAGTAGTTTATTATCCTGAAAGTGATGGGAAACCCATGGCTGATAACACTAAACAATTTAACTGGATAGTAAAAATAAAAGAAGGTTTTGAACTTTTATTTGCAGAAAATCCTGATGTTTTTATAGCAGGTGATTTGTTGTGGTATCCAGTAGAGGGTT
>JAYEHB010000214.1:0-9365 GCA_034659375.1 Thermodesulfobacteriota bacterium | reverse complement strand
ATTTGAAGTGTATCGAAAATTAAAAAAATTGGGAGATGTATAATGCAAATCGCAGGAGTAGTTATAGCAATATTATTCACGGTAATTTTTATTTATTTTTTATATGATGCATCTAAAGAACCAAAAGTATAGTACGCAAAAAAAAATATAAATAATTGCAAAAAAGCACTTGGTTTTGGATATAATATGTGTTAATTTGTTTATTTCCAAAGGGCAGGGTATAAACCTTCGCCTTTAGGCGGAATTGTCTTTAGCAATTATTTTTAGTATAATTACCTCTAAAAATTATAGAGGAGATTATACAAATGAACCATGAACGTTATCGAAAAGGAGCTCATACAGTAACTGAACTCAAGTATCATTATGTATGTCGTGAATTGATTTTTCCCTCAATTATTTGTGAGTGAGCATTAGAGGTACCTATTATTCCCAGAATTCATGAAAATGGTGAACCGGGCCATGACCGTTGCCTGTTTTGTATGGAACTCCGGCAATCAAAGCATTAGTAATATACTCCTTTGCCTTTTTAACTGCACTGTTAATATCATGCCCCAGTGCCAGATGGGCAGCAACCGCAGACGAGAGAGTACAGCCGGTACCATGGGAGTTTACAGTATTGATCCGTTCCATATCAAATTTCTGCAGTTCATCCCCCTGGGCTTTATATGAAAGTCCTGGCAAACCAGGAATGTAACTTTCATCATTTGTTGTGTGCAGACTTAGACCACCAGGACTGCCCATGGCAGTTATATACAAAAAATCCACACTCCCCTGCCCTGTTAAATGCCCACCTTTCAGCAGAATATTTTCACAACCCAGCAAAGCCAGCTCCCTGCATGCATCAGCCATCTGTTCCAGCTTTTCAACTGGTCTGCCAAGGAGTACAGATGCTTCAGGCAGATTAGGTGTAATTATATCTGCCATGGGGATCAAGCTCTCTTTTAACGCATGGACTGCATCATCTTCAAGCAGTTTATCCCCGCTTTTTGCAACCATGACAGGGTCCAGAACAATGTTGCGACAATTATGACTCTTTAACCTCTCTGCAACTATTTCAATAATTTCAGGGGAATTAAGCATTCCTATTTTTACTGCATCAGCTCCAATGTCAGAAAGTACAGCATCCATCTGTAAAGCTGTGAATTCCGGGGGCACACCATAAATACCAGTTACCGCCTCTGTATTCTGGGCTGTAAGAGCTGTAACAACTGACATTCCAAAACATCCCAGGGCTGAAAATGTCTTAAGGTCCGCCTGGATACCTGCCCCTCCACCGCTGTCTGAACCGGCAATGGTTAATGCTCTAACATATGTCTTCATATTTCCCTCTCTTTTTGGTATCCTAGATGGACTCCGTCTGCCTTAACTGCCAAAGCCACATCAATGCGGTCGTTAATGATTAAAGGCACGTTAAAACCTGAAACAATCTCTTTTAATTTTACAGCAAGTTTTACAAATTCTCTTGTGGAAGCGTTCTTCTCCCTTAGCTGTACACAGCTAACACCTGCCTTGACAGCATCAAGAACTGTCTTTTCAATGGAAGACGAAGAACCTTCAGACATTTTGCTGTCAGTTACAAGGTAAATTCCTTTCATGTTTTTCTATCCCTACTCCTTGAAATAGTGAACAATCTCTTTTTTGGACAAATTATACAGTGCATCAATAAAACCAGATTGAAGAGTTCCAGGCCCTGCAGCTGTTTTTGCTGCAATTTCACCTGCAATGGGAATTTTATTCTTATGTGCTCTGGTACAGGCAAGAAACATTGATCTTATCCAGGAATCACTCAAAGTTCCGATATTTATCACAACTGCTCCTGCAATATTAACCATCTGCTCAACTTCAGGCTCAGCATGGGCCATGACAGGAGATGCCCCCAGGGCAAGCAGGGCATTGGCAGTGGTATTCATGACAACATAATTTGTTATATTATGAATAAGTGGAGCATTTTTACGTATGGCTGTAATATCAGCCCATATTTCTAATGAATCTATACTCATTTTTTTCCTTACGACGACTGGATTGTCAGCAAAATGCGTGGGCTCAATGGGGCTTGGGAAGGCAGGGATAAAATATGAAAAGATCTTCTTTTTATCGACTTCCCTTCGCCGGCATGATCCGGATCAGGTTCCAGGAGTCGAGACTTTCAAGTCTCTTCTCAGCCGATAAACATCGACTCCTCCAGTCTCTGAAATATTAGATTAACCATTAACACAAGGCTGAAACTTTTGTCAACAAACAAATTGATATATGGATGTTGTCCCTATAAAATCAAACACCACATATTGTGCCATCTGACTATTTTTCATATCCAAGTGAACTTAGCGCCCTTTGGGCGGACTTTTTGTAACATGTTAATTTGATACTATCAAGTTAAGCAAAAAAAGCCCTGTTTTTTTCAGTCAGAGTTAATTCACAGAAACTATAACCATTGCTGAAAGTGCTTTAACTGTTCTTTGTAATATTTACGATGTTCAACAGATCCACTTAAAGCTTCTTTGGTTAAAGCCTCTCTGGCGGCTTTAACTGCATCATCATACAGATGATTCAAAAAGCAGGCTTCGGCATAGGTATCAAGCACATGGGAAGCCCGGCTTATTTTAACAGCTTTTTTTGAAAGAATAAGAGCCCTTTCATAATTTTGCAGTGATTCTTTGCTGCAGGTGGCAAAAAGCCATGCAAGGTTATTTAAAGCATGAAGATTGTCAGAATCTATTTTTAAAACATTCTCATATGCATTAATAGCTTTTTCAAATTCCCCTGAACTATAATAATAATCACCCACCAGGGTATAACTTTCCGAATTGCCTGGTTCAATCTGGAGCTGCCTTAAAAGAATTTTCTCTGCCATAAAAGTGTTAAAACTCTCTTTTGCCAGACCAAACTTAATTGAATATCCTGCAAAACAGACCAAAACCATGAGGAGAATATAACCATAGATCATTTTTTTGATTTTTTGATTATGCTGCTCAATCAACAGAGGATCTTTTTCACATCTTTCAAGAAAATCTATTCTCTGGCTTATGCTGAAATGATGCCAGTTTGGTTTCTCCCTGGACTGCCTGCTGAAACCTGCTATCTTTGTAAACGTGGTAATAAGGGAAAAAGCATTTTCCATTAAAGAATAGACATGGATATCAGCCTGGCGCTCACAATTTCGCATAAAAAAACCAAACAGGTACCTGAAATAAAAAATAAAAAGTAAGATCAGAATCAGACTGAAAATTACAGGTTCGGCAGTTTCAGGGCTTAAGCCCAAAAAAGAATAACATTCAAACAGAGTCCTGGAATAGACAACTATTAAAATCAGAGGATCAAACAGAGCATAAACAGATGCAATATACCCTGCAAAAAAGAAAAGATAAAAAAACATATGTTTTTTTTGCACATGTCCTATTTCATGGGCAATCACAGCATCAATCTCATCTGCTGTAAGCATACGCATCAAAGCGGGTGTAACAAGAATATACCTGAACCTTGATACAATCCCCATGACACCTGCGGTTATCATGGTTCCACCAAAAAGTTCCCATTTGACAATATCAGCATATTTAACCCCTGCCCTTGCACAGAGGTGTTCAATGCGATCCCTTGCAGCTCCCGGCTCAAGAGAAGTACATCCCCACAATTTCTGTATGAGAACTGGACCAAAGACTGCCACTGCAAAGAGAAATACCAGTACATAACAGATCTCTCCCCCTGGTGTTGCAAAGAAAAGTTTTATTCCCTTAAATGGAAGGAGTTGTATTATATCGGCTGTAATGGAGAGAATAAACCACGGCAGAAGAGCCGGCATGGAAAAGGATATATTGGAGACAATAAATTTCTTTTTTGATGGAATACCCAAAAAAAATCTTTTTTGAATATTCCAGGCAAAATTCCATACAATAACAAGGTAAAAAACAAATAATGCGAGAAAAACCAAGGCTTCCAAAGTTGGAAAAATCTGAAAAAATGAGATATCTGAAAATAAAAGTTTAAGTCTTAAAAAATAGAGATCCAGTGCAAAAATAAAAACTGCAAAAATAGAAAGCCGCAAAATAGCCTTATCCAGCCGATGCTCCAGGCTCAACCTGGAATCGTCGGCAACCTGTTTTGCAAGCCTTTTAAAAACTATTCTGCAGGTTCCTGCAAAAATAACAATAAAAAGAAAAAAAAGGAAAACCGCATTGTCAAAAAGAGTACCACCTGTTTCAGAATGCTGACAGGTGGTGTACAACAGCAAAGCAACAATAAAATATAGAAAATTTGCAAACATTCAGAACTTTCCAAGTTCAGCAAAGGTTGAAAGAACTATCCATGATTTTACATCAAATTTAATATCAGGGGTTTTAAGAAGATTTGAGGCATCATCCTTTGAAAACATCATCACTTCGATATCTTCAGAATCTTCATTGAATTCCAATGAGGGCTCACCTGAACATTCCACATAGAGAAGAGATACAGATTCATCAGTCATTCCAGATGAGGAGTAAACAGGAGGACTTTTCTTTAAAACTTTTACAAGATCAAGTCCGGTCTCCTCCTTAAGCTCCCTTTTCCCAGCTTGCTCAACACTCTCTTTTTCATCGACAAGCCCTGCTGGAAAACCATATTGATATCCCCCAAGGGGAACTCTGAACTCCCGGATTATAACCAGCCTGTTCTTCTCTCTATGCCATGGAACCAGCACAACAGCATCAGGAACAGATACAAAATCTCCACCCTTTGCCACAACAGGTTCTTTGGACCTTGATGCAAATATCCAGGCTTTTTTATTTCCAAGCCTGTCTCTGTATTTCATGGAAAAAAGATTCAAATGCTTAAAATCCGTCTCCTTTTTCATCTCCATTATATCCATAAAGCATATGCTCCTTTATAGTAAACATTTACATTATAAGCCGAATATTTACCCTTTATAAAGCCAAATTTTGTTACAATACCTGCCATAGGACTCACTCAAAAATAATTTTAACCATGCTCCGGCCATGCCGGTTATAAGAAACTCCGTCTAACTATTTAAACTCATGGAGTTTTATGTTTTGTTGTGGCCGGTGGCAGATGACCATGCTCCGGCCATGCCGGTTTTACAAACATTGCATGGTTGGATGAAAAAAATGGAGGATCATTTCTTAAAACAGGAGCAATAAAGGAATTTTTTTTAAATTTTTTATCAAGAAACCTTCTTACTTTTTTTCTCTCCCACTGTTCAGGATGCTTAAAACTTGAATAAAGGGAAAGATCTCCTTCATAAAACATACCGGTTTCAAGATTTGCAGCATCCTCACTAAACCTTGGAAGATTAAAAATCGCTGTATTTAAAAAACTGATTCTGTCAGAATGTTCTGCAACATAGACAAGTGTCTTTTCAGCTGCAGCCTCATTTTCAAAGGATGTGCCAAAAAGAAGGTAAACATACGCTGCAATGCCTGCATCCTTTAGAGAAGAGAGAACTAATGAAGCTGTGTCAAGATCTGTGCCCTTGCTCATCCTTTCAAGAACAGTCTGATCTCCTGACTCAAGTCCTAATTTTAACATTCTGCATCCAGATCTGTACAACTTACTGCAGAATAAAGGATCTGCAAGCTCTTTTGAGAATCTTGCAAAACCATACCATAAAAATGGAATACTCTCTTCCCAGGTAAGAGCTTTTAGAAAGGAAGGAGAGAGAGCATTATCAAGAAAATGAACATAATCAATATCATATTTATAATGAAGCAGCTTTAACTCATCAATTATCTTCTTATTCTTTCCTGTCCTGTATCTGCCGGCTTCAGCCCGTTCCGGACAGAACCTGCATTTTCCCCAGTAACAACCAATGGATGCTCTGTAGGGAAGAACACGGCCCGGTGCAAGGTACAACTCCCATTTACAAAAATCAAAATCAGGCAGATAACTGTTTTTTATCTTTACACTGGTTTTGGTTTCCACATTATTTTTGGCTTTTACATTGATTTTTCTCTTGATTTTTCTCGTTAGCTCTGCACCTGCGACAATCTCAACAAGGATCTTTTCCCCCTCTCCTTTTACCATTATATCAATAAGTGAATCAAAGGGATTATTCCATTCTGGACTGCTCATCCAGGAAGTTACAAGCCCTCCACCCATAATGATTTTTTTTTGAGGAAATCTTGATTTAACCCATCCTGCAAGGGCAAAGGATGTAAGTGCCTGACTTAAAAAACACAAAGATATCCCCACATGGTCAAACCTTGATTTTTCAATCCTTTTGACAAGGTAGGTTTCAAAATAATTAAAAAAAGGATTTTCAGTAAATTTTTCTGCTGACTCTAAAAGGTCACAACTCTTGACAGGCAAAAGCTGAGAATCCCTGTAATCAGCAAGTGTAACCTTAAACCTTTCAGGCAGAGCAGTTGTTATAACCCTGTTGATATCCATGAGCCGCTGCCGGTACCTGCCCATGTTCTGATAAACGTCAAGGCTCTTTAAATCAGAAAGATTCTGGTTATAATGGGATAATGCCCTTTTTGTCCAGGAGTCATTGGGATGATGGTTGTTAGATGCCTGGCCAGATACTTGAAAAGATGATTGGCCAAGCCACAAAAGAGCTTCAATGTTTGCATCAATAATAGTTGATTCAATACCGTGCTCTTTAAGGGCTCCTGACAGAAGTGCTACTCCGGCAGGTGGTTCACAGGATTTTGTAACAGGAGGATATATCAGGATCATGCTTTTATATTTTCCGGCAGGTGTATTATAAAGTTAGTTCCTCTGCCCTTTTCTGATTTCACTGTAATGGTGCCCTTATGATTCTCAACAACAATAAAATAGGATACAGAAAGTCCAAGGCCTGTTCCAACACCAACAGACTTTGTTGTAAAAAAAGGCTCAAACACACGTTTTCTGATATTCTCTTCCATTCCAGGGCCGTTATCCTCAATCTCTATAATGCCTTCTCCTTTTCTTTGTTTAATGCGCAGGATAAAACGTGGTAATTCGGCTTGATTGTCATTTTTATACATTGCATGGGCACCATTTTTCAAAATATTCAAAACCACCTGCTGAATTTTTGAAACATCACAATAAACTCCGGGCATATTATCTGAGTACTCTTTTTTAATTTCAATACTTTTAAAATCATAGTTCTTCTTTAAATCATAGTCATTTGCAGCAAGTTCAAGTGTATTGTCAACCATCTCTCTTAAATCAGAACAGATAAAACCTGAACCACTTTTTCTGCTGAAGGAAAGCATGTTGTCAACTATTTTTGCTGCACGATTTCCAGCCTCCCTTAAAGAGGAGAGAAGCTTGAAAACACCACGTTGTTCCATGTACCCTTTGATGCTGTCCATGGTGATACCATATTCTGCTGCAGCATTGACATTTACCGGCATATCCGCAAGAGAGAGTCTGTTTTCAATCACCTGGGCATTCTGAAGCATGCCGGCCAGAGGATTATTTATCTCATGGGCCATGCCGGCTGCAAGACCTCCAACGGAAAGCATTTTTTCCGTCTGGATCATCATCTCTTCAAGACGTACCTTTTCTGAAACATCATTTATTCTTATTACAGCTCCCTTGTCACCTTCAAATGAAAGGGGAAATACAGCAATTGAATAATATCTTTTGCCGGATTCCAGTGTAACAGGAACCTTTAAATCCATTTGAGAAGTATTGGTATCCATTGCTGTTTTAAGCATAACTGCATTACTTTCAAACAAGGGGAATATATTTTTAAACTTTTGACCCATGGCATTTTCCATGGTTTCCATGGTTTCCATGGTAAGGCCTGCAAATTGTTCAGCATTTTTATTCCAATGGGTAATGTTTCCAAAAGCATCAACCCCCACCAGAATGGAATCAATGGTATTAAATATATCTGAAATATAATTTTTTGCCCTGCTAAGGCTCTCTTCCCTTTGTTGAATCTGATCAGCCATTTTCGTAAATTTGTCAACTATTAAGGAAAACTCTTTCTGCCTGATATTTGTCAAATCACAGGAATAGTCTCCGGCAGATATTCTCTTCATGGCAAAACTAAGATCTTTAAATGGTTTTTTAAGAAAAATCCTTAACAAAACCCCTGTTAACCCTACAACTATACAGATCATAACAATAGCTGTAATAAAATATGCAACAATCAGCTTTTCAAGGCTTTCTCTTAAAAACCTTTTTGTCAATCCTATTCTGACATACCCGATAACATATTCATTATGCAGCACCTCAGCATTTTTTACAATGAAATCACTATCATCATATAGCTCAACCTTTTGAACAATAATGTTCTGGCGATTCTCTCTCATAACAACAATCTCTGATACAAGATCAGAAACAAAATAGGCATCAATAATTTTATTTAAACTTTCCATGTCAAAATTCCATAATGGAAATTCAATACTTTTTTTAAGATTTTCAAGCAGATCATCCGCTTTTTGTTCAAGAACTTTTTTTTCATTAATACTTGAGATAACGCAGTGCGTAATTACAGAACAAGTGATAACTACTGTAAGAACAAGCACAAGACTGACTATTAAATTTTTTGATATGGATGGTTTTAATTCTGTTTTCAAATCATAATACCTTTTTATAAAGTCCCCATGGAAGAGCAGTCTGCCATGCCGGTTTACGTGTGACCTTCAGGTTTTTATTTGAAAGTCCATCCAAACGACTGCAATGATAGACTTTTTAACTTTATTGTGGCCGATACGGAAACCACGCTCCGGCCGTGCCGGTATATGGAACCTGAAATAATAGAGCATGTACAAAAAGTAGAACGCTCCGGCCGTGCCGGTATATGGAACTCCGCCTAAATACATTGCAAGCATGAGAATTTTATTTTTCATTGTGGCGGAAGCAAATGACAATGCTCCGACCATACCGGTTATAAAAAATATTTTGATTATATCAGCCACCATAATAAAAAGCAAAAAAAATGGTTGTATTTTTTAATTTTTAATTTGATTGATATTTTTTAAAAAATACTGAGTGTACAGATTATTAATAATAATTGTCAATAGTCACCTGCATGTTTCTATAAAAAGAAACATATTCCTTGACAAGCTGAAAACCTCTGTGTATTCTGCTATATAACTGCCACGGGCAGAGCTCTTTACATATCGTTCTGCCCACAACAAAGCATGAAACTACGGTTTAGTTACCCAGAGTTTCATATAACCGGCATGGCCGGAGCATGGTCATTCTAATCGGCCACAACAAATTTAGAAAGTCTATTATTGCAATCCTTTGGACGGACTTTCATATAACCGGCATGGCCGGAGCATGGTTATTCTCATCGGCCACAAAAGAAACAGATAAAAAGGCTGCGGATTCCCCGTAAGCCTTTTGTTATTTTGACAGTTCATTATAAACAGTATATAGGATTAATATGATTTTAAAAAGATTTCCCGGCAAACAACAATTTATTG
>JAYEHB010000213.1:0-9370 GCA_034659375.1 Thermodesulfobacteriota bacterium | reverse complement strand
CAGCTATATAAATTTCCGGCGGGATTTCCTCATCAATATCAAGTTTTGACAGCACTTCAATGAGATCAGGATCATCTTTTACAGGAATATCATGTTTTTTGGCAAGCTCTATTATCTTTTCAGCAACCAGGCCCTGGCCCTTTGCCAGCACCTTTGGAGCAGCTGCCTGTTGAGCATCATACCCCAAAGCCACAGCTTTTTTTCGTTTTTTGTCCTGCACCATCATAAACCTGCTGTTATGAAAACGGGGTCAGGCCTGCGAGTTTGTCGTCTTTGTCCGTTTGCCCTGAGTACGGGCGAACGGTCGTTCGCCCCTCCATTATGGTAGCCCCTTAACATGAACAATCCAGAAAGTTGAGTCAATTAAAAAGAGTGGAGATAAAACACCCTCCGCCACCGCCTCCGCCGGAACCACCATCAGATGCTGGAGGTTCGACAATTTCCAAAGGAGCAGTCCCAAAGGTGAGAGGATCTGTTATAATGCCATTTTCTATTCCATCATCATCCCCGATGCCTCCGTCAACAAGTCTGACATAGACTTTTTTCCTTTCTGAATCAAACTCAATATTTCCTGAAAAAAGATACCACCCTTTTGTGGTGCTGTATTTGTAGCATAAATAATCCGCACCAAGTGACTCCGGCAGATAGATTACAAAATTTGCCCCATCTCCAGGGTTATCAACTTTGATTTTAAAATCCATTAGATCGTAAATCATATTTTCCGGTCTATTGACATTCTCATAATTAAAATTGGATGAAATTGCTTTAAGTTCTACAAAATCACCATCTCCCACAATATTAACTCCCAGATTTTTATTAGATGTGTCAGCACTCTTAAAAGTTGTTACTCCGTCGGGATATTGAGTAATACCGTTGTCATCAATATTAACTATTACTTCATCGGAACTCTCACTGCCGTTATTATCTGTAACAGTCAGCTGAAAGGTCAAAATTAAAGGTTCTGCAATAGATGGAGCAACAAACGTAACCGCTTCAGTTAAAGTATCAGAGAGAACTACATTGCTGTTTCCACTTATTTGTGTCCAGTTCCATGATAAAATTCCGTAGCTTCCCGGCAATGAAGAAGAGCCATCAAGGGTTACAGTATCTCCCTCCAGCACATTCTGGTCAAGCCCGGCTCTGGCAACAGGATAATCGCCTGAATTAGACATCACTGTAATCTCCAGGGGTATTTCATATTCATTGTGATCAACAACAAGAAGCGTTGTTGTGCCGAGCTCCTTTGGTTCAATGGTTATTGTGCTTTGATCAAGCTTTGCATAAATAATATCTGGATAACCTGTTTCAATTCTGTAGGATGGAATACCGCCGCTGATAGTGATCTTTGCAGTCTGATCAAGGTTTAAAGAAATTTTATCCAGAACAACATTATTTTTCTTAAGGGTTAACGCCTCACCCTGCTCTGTTGCTGTCACAGATAAAAATATTTGATCCGCTGCCACTCCTCCATGACTGTCCTGTGCCGTAAGAACTATGGTGTGCTCTCCTGGTGCAAGCTCCTTTGATGGAGATACACCAACACCTATCATTCCGTCAATATCTGATTTCCACACAAGAGAACTGCCTGTAAGGATGATATCCTCGGGATCAGTCACCTCGGCTCCAAAATCAATGTTATCACCCTGATTAAAGGAAGAACCATCTGCAGGGAAAGTAATATTTGGAACAGGAAGCTGATTTTCTACCTCTATAACAATAAAAGTTGATATTGATGAACCATTACTGTCAGTTGCCTTAAGAGTTATAAGATGTTCACCTTTGGATAGATCATTTACCGAAAAAAAGAGACCTTCACCAATTTTCCCAGGTTCATCTCCAGTCTCATCTTCAGTCTCATCTTCAGTCTCGTCTTCAGTCTCGTCTTCAGTCTCGTCTTCAGTTGCGTCTATTGATGATTTTTCAAGGTCCGATGTCCATACAAGACTGCTGCCTGTCAGTTCTCCTTCCTCATTGTCAGATGCAGTTCCTGAAAATTCTATATAATCATTGAGATAAAAGGTATCCCCGTCCAAAGGGGATGAAATTATAACAGTTGCCGGGGACTCATCATCATTAATTGTTATTGTAATTGATGCTAAACTTTCTCCGCCATTACCATCTGTAGAAGTAAGAGTAATCACATGGGTTCCAACAGTAAGATCACTTTTTGAGAGAGAAGTTCCAGTACCCATGGGACCATCCCTGTCTGACGACCAGCTCAAACTGCTCCCGGTCAATTCTCCATCTTCCGGATCTGTCGCTGATCCGGTAAAAATCACAGGAGTTTCAAAAACATATGAACTGACACTTACAGGCCTTGTAATCACCACTTGAGGAAGCCCGTTCTCCACAGTTATTGTGATCAACTCTGATCTTGTTCCTCCTCCACCGTCAGTTGCAGTAAGGGTTATTAAATGTTCACCAGGTAGAAGAGTATTAATTAAAAACCTGTTACCTTCACCTATTGTGGTTAATGAACCATCAAGGGTTGATGTCCATACAAGACTGCTGCCTGTCAGTCCTCCTTCCTCATTGTCAGATGCAGTTCCTGAAAATTCTATATAATCATTGAGATAAAAGACATCCTCATTTGATGGTTTTGAAATGGAAACATTTGTTGGAGGTTCATCTCCAACACTTATATTAATGGATGCTGTCCCCTGAATACTGTCACTGTCTGTGGCTGTAAGGGTTATCACATGACTGCCCACAGAAAGGCTGTCCTTTGAAATAGATACTCCTGTACCAAGAACGCCATCCCTGGAAGATGACCAGGAGAGGCTGCTGCCGGTCAAAGAGCCGTCCTCGGGATCAGTTCCTGTACCGGTAAAGCTTACAGAACTTCCAAAGACATGGAAGCTTTCATTGGCAGGACTTGTAATCACTGCTGCGGGAGCTGTATTATTTATATTAACAGTTACAGCAGCACTACCTGTACCTCCATGACTGTCAGTTGCTGTAAGGGTCACAGTATGGTTTCCACTTGAGAGCGTACTTGTGGCAAAAGTAAGACCTGTTCCAATAATTCCGTCACTATTTGATGACCATGAGAGACTGGAACCTGTCAAAGCCCCATCTTCTATATCTGTTCCTGTTCCTGTAAAAGTAACACCTGTACCATAGTCAGACGTTGCTCCTCCCAGGGGAGCAGTAATTGCTGCTGCGGGGTTATTATTTTTTATAGTTATTATTACACTGGCAAATCCAGTTTCCGGAGTGGCATTAGCATCGGTTGCAAAAAGTTTTATTGTGTGAATACCAATGCTCAGTGTTGTTGAATTAAAAGTGGCACTTGTTGACAATGCACCATCAAGATCAGATGTCCAGCTGTAAGAGCTTATGGCATCACCATCTGTATCGTCAACAGCACTTCCTATAAAATCAACACGATTACCATAATAACTCTCTGACCCATCATCAGGTAAACTTATGGTTACAACAGGTGCTGCTGCAAAGGCAGATAAACCTGTCCCCAAAAAAAACAAAACTGATAATGCCATTAATCCAACTACTTTCTTAACAGAAACCGGCATATTTATTACCATTTTAATATCCTTTTTTAAATTTTGTTGAACTTAGCACCCTTTGGGAGGACTTTGTGTAACATGTTAATTTAATAGTTAATAAAATGGAATTTCCTATACTATCAAGTTATAAAATTTGCGACCCTAAGGTACAGTGATTGTTCGGGTTGTAACACCTTTTTCTCCCGAACTGTCTGTGGCAATCAGTGAAATGGTATGGGTTCCGGCTGCAAAAGATGAAATATCAAGTCGTACAGAAGAAGTAATCATTTCTGAACCTTGTACCTCTTCCGGTGTGATTTTACCCTCCTGATCAGTTCTGAACCATTCAAGGCTGTCACTTTTAATGGAGCCCTCTTCTGAATCATCAGCCTTTCCGTAAAAAGTTACAAAACCAGTGGAAGCTGCACTTGTATAATTTTCAGATGGATATGTAATGGTTGGAACTGGCGGAGTGTTTACACCAATATTTATTATTCTTGAATCTGTACCCGAGGCTCCCCATTCATCTGTTGCCTCCAGGGTGATGATATGTTCACCATTTGTCATTGCTGCACCATTAAGGGCCTGGACCCTGTCTGTCTTGAGATCCAGACCCTCGCCGGTTCCAAGTAACCCGTCAATATGGGATTTCCATTGAAGGCTGTCTTCAGAAAGGTCGCCATCCTCACTGTCGGTGGCAGTTCCCTGAAAATTAATCCACTCTCCAGGGGCAAAGGTACGGCACAAGGCATCGGTATCAGGGCAGGTTTCAAGGGGACTGGATATTACTGCCACAGGACTGGTATTGGTCAAAGTAATGGTTATGGAAGCCTGACCTGTTCCAGCACTTCCGGCTGCCCTTAAATAAACTGTATGTTCACCCTCTTTTAAAGGCCCTTCTTTTTCAGACACATATCTTGTATCAAGGGTTAATACGCTTCCTTTTCCAATATTTCCATCCTTTGACGAAATCCATTGAAGATTATCATCTGTTATGGCAGAACCATCATAATCTGCTGCACTTCCTGTGAAGTTTATTGTATCTCCTGCTTTTACCGCAGCTCCGGTGGACGGACTTGAAATAATGACATTAGGAGAGTTGGAAGATGCCCCCACAGTAATAATAATAAAAGCACTGCTGGAACTGCCGCTGCTGTCTGCGGCTGTCAAACTTATTGTATGTTCACCCTGCAAAAGGACATCCACTGTACTGGAAACTCCTGTACCGATTCCTCCATTCAAATCTGAAGTCCATACAAGGGTGTCACCGGTAAGAGTACCATCTTCAGTATCAGTTCCTGTTCCCTGGAATGTAATGGTCTCGCCAACATTAAATGACATGTCACTTGAAGGAGCAGTAATTACAACTACGGGAGATTTATTTGTGGTGGTTGTTGTAGAAGTATCATCCTCACCAATTGTTATTGCGATTGAATCTGAACCAACTGTATTGCCTGTGGTGTCTGTAACAGTAAGTATAATATCATGACTGCCTGCAGAAAGAGCGTTTGAAGTCACATTGGCTGTTGTACCAAGATCTCCATCTTTGCTTGAAACCCAGGAATATGTATAAGCTGTTCCATCAGTTGGATTGGAAATTTTACTTATAAAAGAGAGAGTGTCACCCTGAAGAGATGCATCACCATCTTTTGGCATATCAATGGCCACACCTGCAGCAGGAGTTGATGCATCAGTGGAGTCACTACTGCCACTGTCCCCGCTTGTTGCTATTATTGACGTAAGACCCAGAACAACTGCAAAAAATGCTGCAAAACACCTTACAGCATATCCAATACTTTTTTTATTCATTTTTATTACCTTTTTTAATTGTTTCTGTTTTTCTACCTGACTTCATGGCTTTGCATTTTTAACCTCAAACACTTGAGGGTGGGGTCACTCAAAAAATACATGATTCAGGCTTTTGTTTTCAACAAAACAAGATACCCTGCCAATCCTCCGGCAAAAATTGCCGCAACATCAAAACAGTCAAAACATCCTGCAACAAAATAATCATCCACTGTTTCAAGCAATGGATATCTCTCAAACCAGGCTGGAACAGATCTGACAGCAAAAGTGTCAAAATACTGACCAAGTTCACAAACAAAATTAACAGCAGCCCAGCCAAGGGTTACAACTAAATATCCTTTTCTTGATTGAGCAATAATTCCTGCTGTAATCATGCTGAAAGAGAACACATGCAAAAATGATGCCAGACTTCTATCAGCAAATCCAAACATATCTGGATGTTTGCCATGAAAGCTTAAAAAAGATAAAAATTCTTTAACAAAATATGTTGAGTCCGGAGAGCGGTCACTTAGATAAATTAGAGTACCAAAGCATAAAACAAAAACTCCCATAAAGATCTGCAGATAATTAATTTTCATACTACAATACTAACGACCTGTTCAGTATTCTTTCCATGATCTCTTAAAACAGCATCAAACAGCACTGTTTCAGATAAATCGTCATGGGAAATCACATCACAATCCATGTTAACCAAATTAAACCCCTGGTTTTGTAATCTTTTTTCAAGTTCGGGGAGCATTGTTTTGACAAACAAAGAGATCTCTTCTGTTGAGACCTGGATCACGCCGGAGATATCTTTGTTAAAAACAGAGCAGTCCATTCTTAATGCACCAATATTTGTCATATTCAAAAGAAAAGAGAGCTTTATAAGCCGATTTGTCTTTGTCTCATTCCCCTTTTCTTTCTCCCCAAGATCGAAAAGAATCTGACCAAAACTAAATGAATTATCAGCAAAAATCGGAAATGGAATCAGATATCTGTTAGAATCAGAAGAGAGGTTGTTTAAAACCTGAAATTTCTCAATATTTTCAACAAAATCCTTTAACGGCTGTACTGTATCCATCTCTTTGGATTGAGACAGTGAGATAAGTTTTGACACATATGCTTTTAGATCATAATCGGTAAACTTTTCAAGTTGAGCTTTGCCAGGCAGAAAACTCTCTTTATGCAGAAGAGCTGACAGTTTTTTCTCCTGCAAAAGCCCGCTCCTGTCCAAGAGCTGCGGAAGAAAGCCCTTATCTGTGCTGCCTGATTTCAATGCCATGGAGTGCAGGATATCCTTGATATGAAGAATATCGCCTGACTTTAGATCACCCCGGGCAGACATTTTGCCATTGCGGGCAATATCCCCATCTGCCGTTCCAGTAAAAAGAGTCTGGGGCCGCTGACTGTTTGTTAAAGCCTGCATCTTATCAACAAGTTGTGTTAAAGGGGAAAAAAGTTGTGTCAAAGGGGAAAAAGAAGTCTGTTTTGATAAGGAGCCAAGTAAGGAAGATAGAGACAGGGGCAGTTTGGTAAGGGGAGAAGTAAGCTTTAAAATTTTAAGATTACCCTGGCCGGAGACCTTAAGCTTTATATCTTCACCCTGGGTCAATAACACAGAGGTGTCGGCAATAACTCTCTTCCCTGCAATGAGCAGCTCCGCCCTGGCAGGAGATATCACCTTTAACACCTTTGCATCAACAACCTGATTCTTTTTTAAAAAAGGAATTTCACTTTTTCCATCTCCCCCGGCACCCTGGAAGAGATCCGATTTTACCAAAAAATCAGATAATGAAATATCTACGCCTTTTATCACTCCTGATTCTCCATTTTCAGAAATTTTCGCTTAAGATTTACAACCAGTTGCACTTCACCCTTTGGCATGGCAAGTTTTGAGGCAATGGCTTCTATTCCAAACCCCTGGTTGTATAATTCAATTATATTCTTCTGCTGATCAACAACATCATCCCTGGAAGTATCTTGTGAACTATTCTGCATAAAAGCCGGGTTATGGGGAACATTCTGTGAATGATTATGCATAAAAGCGGAATCCGGTATCCTGGAGTCTTTTTGGGCTCTGTACAGTGCATCTGCCCGGGAAAGAAGAAGATTAATACTTATTATGCGTGAATCAAGGGCATCATTCACACCATTTATCAATGTTTTTTTCTCTTTTATCTGCCCGTCAAAACTTTTTGCTGCAGCTTCAGCTTCAGCAACAAGGGGTTCCAGCATTGCTATAATTTCCCGGGCTGTCTCTTTTGCCTGGTCCGCAACCCTGTCCATTTTGCCGGCACAACTTACAGGCTCTGTCTTATCTTTGCTCTCTTTTTTAAGTCTCTTTACAAAAACCAGCAAAATAATAACAAAAATCAGATCAATAAAGAACTGAATACATACCCAAAATTCAATGGAAAACAAATTCATCATGCAACAGTATTAAGCAGACTCCCGGTTGAATCAGGATCCTGTTCCCTTTTTATTTTTTTTTTCTTTTTTCTCTCTTCTTCTCTCTTCTCTCTTTTCTTTTGCTCTTTTGCTCTTTTCTCTTTATCCGATTTCACTTTTTCAGAATGATCAGAATCCTGAACGGATGTCTTTTCAACTATTTCCCGTGCAGCCTGGTGAGCTGCAAGCTGTTCAGGAGCCGGCTGATTGGGTTTTACATGGTGAGTTGCCTCATGTACAGTCCCGGACTGCTGGATTACAATATTCTGACCTGGTATAGTTGTCATGGAACCACCCCCTATCCAGTTTTAAAATCTGTAAAACTTACCTTATCAATATATTTCCCAGACATTACCCTGTTCAAAGCATTTTTAACAGCTATTAGAAGATCTTTCTCAGAAACACCGCCCTTCTTATCTGAGGAGACAGCATTTTTCAGGACATCATATATTATATCCCTGTAAAGGGACATATGTTTTTCTATCTCATCAAGTGCCTTACCATGTGAATAATCAATTAAAAGATCAGCAGTAATATATGCCAGTCCATCCTCTTTAGCAGAAAAAAGAACCACAAACCCTTTTAAATCAACACTGCCTGGTTCTGATGAAACAGCTGTATTCTGCAGGCTGATATCCACTCTCTCCACCACAGGTTCATTGCTTTGCTCAGCTTCCACCAAAGCCGCCTGTTCCTGAAATGCAATATCATCTTCTGCACCTGAAAAAAAGAAAAAATAACCGGCAACACCCGAGACTGAAAGCAAAAGAACAACTGCTGTGCAGATAAAAACCAATTTTGATTTGTACCATCTCTTTTCCGGAGTTCCCTCTTTTTTGGTCTCCCTGGCTGCTTTTTTGGCTGCTTTGGCTGCTTTTTTGACCGCTTTTTTATCTTGTTTTATCTCTTTATCATCAGGCTGCTCTTCATCTTCTTCTAAAACAACCTGCTGCCCATCATCTTCAGTCTCGTCTTCCCCGGAAGAGTCTTCGATTTCATCATCTTCAGATGAGTCTTCGATTTCATCATCGTCAGAAGAGTCTTCATCAACATCACCAAGAATATCTTCATCCTCTTCATCAGACCCCTTTAAAAGATCATCAATATCACCCTGGGAGATGAGATTGGAACCATCATCAGAATCAAACTCCTCCTCAGAATCCTTTAAAAGATCATTAATATCATCCTGGGTAACATCTTCAGCCGAACCTTGTGACGATTCCGGCTCAGACGTTGAAGGGTCTGGCTCTGGCTCTGGTTCTGGCTCTGGTTCTGGCTCTGGCTCTGGCTCTGGTTCTGGCTCTGGCTCTGGTTCTGGCTCTGGCTCTGGCTCTGGTATCTGTTCAGGTTCCGGCCCGCCCTCGTCATCTTCCTTTATAAGCTGATCAATTGTCTCCTGGGTTACCAGGCAGTCCTGAATCTCTATAGCTTCAGATTCATCAATAACCCCTTCACTGTCAGATTTTGGTTCTTCTGCAACAGGCCCACCCGCCTCTGAAGAAGCACCATCTGCGGATGAACCGTCCATTAGCTTGTCAATGTCATCCTGGGATACCAGTTCATCATCTTCAATCCCGGAGTCTGCCGTATCACTTTTACCAGAATCATCCTCGGAAACATCATCATCT
>JAYEHB010000212.1:3636-9397 GCA_034659375.1 Thermodesulfobacteriota bacterium | reverse complement strand
AATTGAATTATGAATTATGAATTATGAGTTATGAATTTTCAATTTTCAATTTTCAATTTTCAATTATGAACCGCGAATGGTAGGGGCAGGCCCCTGTGCCTGCCCTCAATCAATCATGCATTAACCTTCAATGGTATCTGCAATGGTCTTAAGAAGAACAAACCCCAATCCTGCTCCAAGTATTGCTACTGTATACCACATCCCTCCAAAAAAAAGTATGTGCCCTGCATCCCATGCCCATTCAAAACTAAATGGAAACATAACTAATCTCCCTTTTTTTTAAAATGAACGATGAACAATTAACAACGAAAAACTTTCATTGTTAATTGTTCATTAATTGTTCATTAATTGTTAATTGTTAACTGTTAAGTTCTTTTTCCTGGGGAAATACCGGAAGATAACGGTATGCCAGGGAGATCAGAATAACTCCGTAGGCAACGGGAAGAACAGTTGTTGCAACTTCCTGCCAGCTTGGATAGTAAAGAGCCCAGGTATCAAAGGTCATGACCGGTGGTGCCATTGTCTGGAGAACCATAACCCACCTGTTTATACATACTCCTATAGTTCCAAGCACAATGGCTGTCAAAAGAAGTCTGGGGTTTTCCCTCCAATCCTTTTTAATAAGAATAGCAGCAGGAACAATACCACACAGGCCTATTTCCACAATCAATATCCATATTCCATAAAATCCGTTATTGGAATAAAAATCCATCACCTTAAATCCCATGGAAGGAACTGTAACATTAGCCCAGTAGATTGTATCAATGATCTTGGCAATAATATAGGTTGTAATCATCCAGCCTGATATCTTTGCCAGAAGATGCACAACATTATCCTTGACAAGTCTCTTTTTTGTTATGCCTTCAAACATCTTAAGCACGGTTAAAGTAAAACAGGGGCCGTAGGCAGCCGCAGACCATGTAAAAAGAAAGAAAGTCCAGGGCCATACAAGCAATCCTTCCCTGAAGGCAAAAGGACGTCCGTAAAGGACTCCTGCAACTCCACCAAGAGAACCCTGGTGAAAACATGAAAGAAACGCACCGGTAGCTGCAAAAACAGCCATTACACCATGCATGTTATGGCTTAAGTTATGAAAAAAAGGAATCTTGTCTATCTTACGGTTCTCAAGAATTAATGGTATAAACTCAATGGTCAAAACACTGAAATAGAGAGAGAGACAAAAAGCCACCTCGGTCAGCATTGAATGAACATTTGCATGCCAGAAGATAAACCAGCTTCTTAAAGGCTGACCAACATCAATGGCAAGAATTAAAAGAGCTGAACTATAGCAGATAAACCCAATAACCACTGCAAGGTTTATTATATTTTTCAGCTCATCAATTCCAAAAACATATTTTAAAAGACCTGTAAAAAAGGCACCTCCACCAATTGCAATTACAGCAAGATCTGCCCAGATCCAAAGGGCAAATCCATAGTAATCGTTCATGTTTGTCTGGTTCAGACCTTTTAACCAGCACAAACCCATGGCATAAACGCCCCAGAGAAGTACAGCAGCCACAACTGCAATTCCCACTGAAAAGACAGGGAATGAGCAGCGTTGGGCTCCTTTGGGTATTAATGCAGAATCCATATTAATTAACTCCTAACTGTTTGGATATTGTTTCATATGAAAATCATTATAACTATTTAAAACAGTTAATTTTCATATTTTGTCATGACCGATGAGAATAACCATGCTCCGGCCACGCCGATTATGCATGACCTTTATCATCATGCTTTCCAGCCTGGTTCCATTCACCTTCAATGTAATTATCTCCAGCTTTTCTTACCCATTCACGATCAGAGATGTAATATACCTTGGGATTGGTTCCAAGTCTTTCCAGAAGACGGAACGCCTTTGGTTCCCTTGGTTTTCCACAATGATGGGGATCAGGTTTTACAAGCTGATGAACTTCATGATCAGGATTGTTCAGATCACCAAATGTTATGGCACCTGCAGGGCAGGCCTGGGTGCATGCAGTCTGGTATTCATCCTCTTCAATATCTTCTCGTTCTTCATAATAGGCAAGATCCATTGCTGCCTGGTATCTGTGAAAACAGAAACTGCATTTTTCAACTACACCACGCATCCTTGGAGATACATCAGGGCTTAAGTATTTTTCCATATCTCCAGGCCATTTTGGATCCCACCAGTTAAAATACCTTGCATGGTAGGGACATGCTGCCATGCAATACCTGCATCCAAAACAGCGGGTATAGATCTGACTTACTATGCCTGTATTATAATCGTAATCAGTGGCCACTGCCGGGCATACTGAAACGCATGGTGAATGTCCGTGATCTCCCTTGCCTCCACAGTGCATGCAGGGCCGTGGCAGATAACAGACTTCAGTATCAGGAAAGGATTTGCCATTGGTCAGCTTATAAACACGCATCCAGGTGATACTGTCCTTTTTGTCTGTTTCATCTTCCTTGACCGGAACGTTATTCTCCGACATGCAGGCAGCCATGCAGGAGCCACATCCAGTGCACTTGTCCAGATCAATAACCATTCCGTATTTATGTGCTTTTTTGTGATTATGTTCTTGTGTCATCAGAACCTCTTTTGCAAATTTAAGCTATTAAACCCTGGAAATCTTTGCCCTGATTCCAAAGGCAGCATCCAGTCCTGAACCGGCATCCGCTGCCGGACCAACGAGTTCATTTACATTAACACCTTTACCGGCAACATACTTATTGTCCCCGGTATGACCAAGTCCTTCAGCCATGCCAACAACCCCGGGCATTATTCCTTCAGAAAGATGTACCTTAACTGTTGCGTTTCCATCCGGTGTTGAAATTTTTGTATAATCACCCTGGGCAAGCTTATGTTTGCGTGCTGTTTCAGGATTGATTTCAATAAAACTGTCCTTGTCTTTTAACACTGTGTCAGAAACAGTCTTTATTGCAAATGGCGAGGATTGTGTAGAACTGCTGGCAAGTCTGACATTATCCACTGGAATCAGGGTAATGGGAAATGCACTGTGATCACCTTTAATACCAACTTTTTCAGCTGCCAGTGCAGTGCATGAAAAATCAACAAAAGGAATCACCATGGGCGGTTCATCCTTAGAGCATGCATAGCCGTCATCTGAAAGGGAATCCCACAACTCTCCTGTCACACTTTCAAGGCACTCTTCGTAAGTTTCCCATGGAAAACTTCCTGCAATGGATTCGTCAAGAGCCTTGGCAATCATAATAACAGAATCACCGGGATTCTTTGTATTAAACACAGGATCAATAACAGGTTTTGACAGCCCTGTTATCTTTTTTGCCATTAATGATGATCCAGGCAGATCTTCCATTCTTTCAAGGAAAACATGGCTTGGAAGGAGTAAATCTGCCTCTTGTGCAGTTTCATCCATATATGAAGAAAAACTGACAACAAAGGGAATCTTTTTTACTGCCTCTTTAACAGCTTTTGCACCGTGCATTGAATAGCATGGATTTGCATTATAGACAAAAAGAGCTTCAACAGGTGATTTTGATGAAGAGTTAACCTTTGCAACAAAATTTGATAGAGAAGATTCTGTATCAGGAAATTTTGAAGAACCGCACTCATCTATGCGTAAAGCGTTAAAACCTTTTTGTGCAGCAGAATCCATGTCAACTGCAGGCCAGTTGGTGTAATCTTCTCTGGCAAGAGTGATGACACCGCCTTTTTTATTTATATTTCCCCTAAGGCAGTTTAATGCGTGTACTGCTGCAAACTCTCTTAAACTACCTGCAGAGTTACCTTTTCCTTTACCTGCAATTGCAACAGGAGTTTTTGCCTTTGCAAACTCTTTTGCAATCAATTTAATCTTTGATGCTTTAATGCCTGTAATTTCAGCTGTTTTTACAGGAGAATAGTCTATTTTTAATTTTTCTGCAAATTCATCAAAACCTTTGCCAAACCCTGCAACAAAATCAGCATCATAAAGATTTTCACTGATCATTACACTGCAGATACCCAGTGCCAGATCAGCTTCTGTTCCAGGTTTTGCAGGTATCCACATATCTGCACCTGCAGCTGTATTGGAAAGCCTTGGTTCAACCTGAAATAATTTTGCACCCCGCTTCTTTCTTGATGCGTTTACTTTGAAATTATGAACAGGAGAACCCCATCCTTCAATGAATCCGCATCCAAAGCTTAAAATCAAATCTGAATTTTCCAGATCAAACCCGACAGCACCATTGATACCGTGCATTTTAGAAACAATCATCTTCCAGGTATCATCCATTGATTCCATGGTAAGAAAATTATTTGAACCATATGCCATCAACAATCTTTTAAAAAGTCCTGGAATGGTTCCTTCATTGTTTTGTGTTATACAGGCGAGTTTATCACTATTGCCGTTTTTTCTGATTTTACCAAGATTTTCAGCAACAAGAGCTACAGCATCTTCCCAGGAGATCTCCTCCCACCCCCCTTTTTGATCCTTGCCACCTTTTTGATCCTTGCCACCTTTTTTAACCATGGGGGTCTTGATCCTTGAGGGATCATAAAGATACTGAAGTCCTGAAATTCCGTGGAGACATACACCTCCATCATTTACAGGATAACCGGCTGTGCCTTCAATCTTAACAGGTCTGCCTGCTATTTTTCTTACACTGATTCCGCAGTTTCCCTGACAGAGACTGCATACCGTTTTATCAAATGTTACATTGCCATCTTTGGGAACAGGAGTCCAGGACCAGTTCTGGGTCCAAATGGAAGAATCATCTGTCAATTTCCATGTTACCGGCGAGGCGGCCACTCCTGCTGCTGCGCCAAGTCCCAGTCCCAAGAAGCTTCTTCTGTCTATTTTCATAGATTATACCTCAATTAAGTTAAAGCATTCCAAAAATAAATGTGCAAGATACAAGATACAAATACCTAAGGTGCAAAGACCTAAGGTGCAAAAGGCAAAATCAACCTTCAACTTCAACCTTAAATTTCAACTTCAACCTTCAGCCTTAAACCTTGAACCTTCAGCCTTGAACCTTGAATTTACTTGTGGCACTGAAAACATGCGCCTTTACTTCCTGTTGCCTCTTCATGACATTCTGCACAATCATCCATTTTCATGCGATCCCAGGAATGCTTTTTAATTCCCCAGATATTCTTACCCCAGATGTCACGACTGTAGCCTGTAATTCTGTTTTCTTCATAAATCTTACAGGTTGTTGATTCACCAATCTCTCCATGACATGTTCTGCAATCCATCTGAGCTGCCACAACATGGGCTGAATGGGAGAAAAAGACACAATCCGGCTGTCTTGAATAGACATGCCATGGAACCTCTTTGTACTTCTCAACATACTCAGTTACAAAAATCTCTTCATCCTCGGTATACCCCATCTGTTCTTCATGGCAGTCAAGACACATGCCGATCTCAGGAATACCTGAAAAGCTGCCGTCTTCACGGAAATAATGGCATGACTCACATCCACCCATTTCCTCAACATGAAGAGCGTGGTTAAAATTAAAAGGCTGCTCTTTTTTTGAATAGAGCAGATTTGGAAAAAGCAACCAGCCGGAAAGAAAGCAGACAACAAAAGCTCCTATAAAAAAGAGTACTCCAAGACCAACTCCTGAATCCCCTTCTGCCTTGTTTTCTTCAGCTGGGCCTCCTCCGGCGCCATCATCTGAACCGTTTTCAGTTTTCTCTTCTAATTCACTCATGAAAACCCCATCAATTAAAATTGTTGATGATACTATTACCTTTAAGCCGACACTTTCGGCTCTATATCTACACTGTGGAAGGTCAAAATAAAACCTGCTCCACAGTTACTTCTG
>JAYEHB010000212.1:0-3536 GCA_034659375.1 Thermodesulfobacteriota bacterium | reverse complement strand
CTAATTCACTCATGAAAACCCCATCAATTAAAATTGTTGATGATACTATTACCTTTAAGCCGACACTTTCGGCTCTATATCTACACTGTGGAAGGTCAAAATAAAACCTGCTCCACAGTTACTTCTGATGGCAACGGGCAGGCACAGGGGCCTGCCCCTGCCATTCGCAGTTGCTTAGACCACCAAGGCTGCCCGTGGCAGTTATATTAAGATCTTCTTTTCTTGTCAAGACAAATCATTCAGGCATAGCTGTGGAGACCCGGCAAAAGGTTTACTCCGAAATATGTAAAAAGAACTGCCATAAACCCTATTATGGAGACCCAGGCGATCTTTTTGCCATGCCAGCCTCTCATGGTTCTTAAATGAAGCATGATTGCATAGATAAACCAGGTGATCAAAGACCAGGTCTCTTTGGGATCCCAGGACCAGTATGTCCCCCAGGCTGAATTTGCCCACACAGCACCTGTGATGATTCCAATGGTTAAAAAAAGAAATCCAAAGATAACCATCTGATGGGTCAATTCATCAACCATGCCAAGGGATGGAAGTTTGGACAAAAAAGATTCTTTATCAGATTTTTCAGGTCTGATGAGATACATTATGCTGAAACCAAAAGCCACAGCAAAGCCTGCGTACCCGAGAAAACATGTAATAACATGGGCAATGAGCCAATTACTCTTTAAGGCAGGAATAAGAGGTGTGATCTTATCTGCTACATTTGGAGAAAGGGATGCATAAGCTATGGCAAGAAAAATCAAAGGCGTTGTAAAAACGCCTATTATTCTTTCCCTGTATTTATACTCAACAAAGATATATAAAACAGCAACTGTCCAGGAAAAAAAGACAAGGGACTCATACATATTTGAAAATGGAGCATGGCCATACCCCATCTGATAGGACTCTACCCAGCGCAGGAGAATTCCTGCTGTATTACCGGCAACGCCTGCAATCAAAACAATCATTCCAAGTTTTGCCATAAAACCCTTTTTAAATGCCCATGAGCCAATGTAAAGAACAGAAGCAAATGCATAAACAAATGTTGTAATGGATAATAGCATGGAGCTGTTCATAATGTTATATTCCCTTCATCTTTTCAGCAAGTCCTGCTGTTTTTATTTTCATACTCTGACGGTTTCTATGGGCAAAACCTGCAACCATAACACTACTGCCTTTTTCTATTTTTTTAACTTCAACACAGATACTCTGGTGGGACATGAAAAATGTAATCCAGCACCCTATAATCATAAAGATAAAACCTGTGTAAACATACCATACTCCAGGATCCTTTGTAACCTGAAGACCTGTGTAGTATCTTTTTTCAAATTTTTCTATTTCAAAGGAAAAAGCCCCTCTTCTCATCTTGTCAAAGGTGGGAAACTTAACCGGCATAACAACACTTAACTCTTTACTGCTATTGTCAATGAGTCTGCCCACAAAGGACTCACCAAGATTATGTCCCCTGAAATCGTACCCCTGGACAAATCCATCAAGGATAAATTTACCACCTGCTTCGGGCAGATCAATTGTCATTCCCTGGGAAAGTGTCTCTGTATAGACCATGTTACTTTCATTGCTTGTAATAATCAAACTTACCTCTTTTGCAGATGCAGTACCATAATTTGACTGATAAAAACTGATCCCTTTATAGCGGAGGGGATCATTTACAATAATATCCGTGGTAAGCGTCTCTTTTCCATTCTCAAAAATGGTAATATTTGATTTGTACTCATCGGGCTGGCCTGTATCATAGAAACTCACATCAAATTTATTACATTTTATTGTAAAACCAAGCTTGATAATACTATTATTTTTCCTGGTTTCAAAGGCATCAACAGATTCACCCTCGGGTATTTTCACAAAACCTTTAAACCCCCAGACACCGCCTATTACAGCCCCGGCCAGAAGCAGGATAACACTCAGGTGTACAATATAAACACCAGCTCTTGTCCATCTTCCCTTTTCAGCAAAAAGTGCAAACCCATTTTCTGTCTCTTTTTCAATGACCTTTGCAAACTTTTTTTCAATAAAGAGTTTATATTTCTCTTTTAGTTCATCACTTGTCTCTTTAGAAACAAACTCCTCTTTTTTCTTAATTTTTTTATATCTTTCAAGATTAAAAACAACTTTTTCCGGAAATATAATTTTCCAGGTGGACTCAAGCCTGTCAATGGAACAGACAATTAAATTTACTGCAAGAAGCCCCAAAAGAAGCAGAAACCACCATGAATGATACATATCAAAAATATTCAATGCAGTAAAAAGCTTATAAAAGACCTCTCCATATTTTTTAAAATAAAAGAGAGATGAAGCATTCTGGGGAATAAGCGTTCCAATTATTGATGTTGCAGCAAGAAGCAGCAGCACCACAACAGTAAGCTGAACCGATGTAAAGAAATTCCAGATCGGATTACCATGGTTTAATTTTTTTTTTGCCATATTAATTTTTCACTTTCCACTTTTCAATTTTAAACCGGCATACCCTGAAGGGCAGAAACTGGCCGGAGCATGATCATTCTCATCGGCCACAATACCCTGAAGGGCAGAAACCAAAAAAATGAAAGTCCAATGATTATAGTCGTTTAGACGGACTTTCATATAAAAACGGTGCCATCTCTTTTTCAAGAAAGACCCTTCTCTTTTCAAAATCATTGTCTGTCTTTATTAAATCTGCTTTTATCATATCTCCAAATATTATCTCAACCTTTGAAAAAGGTTTTGGAATCATAAAACGATCCCAGGAATTAACATACCAGGCAGATTCTGCAATTACAAAACATGGAACAATAACAGACCCGGACTTTTGGGCAATTCTTATTGTGCCCGGCTTAACCTTGCCAATGGGCCCCTTTGGGCCGTCAACAAGATTTGCCCCCACGCTATTACGGGAAAGAGCTGCTATCATTTCATACATTGCCTCTTTACCACCTCTAGATGATGAACCCCTTGCAACCTTCCAACCGGTATGGCGGGCAACAGGAGCAATAATATCTCCGTCGCTGCTGCGGCTGATCATTATAACAGGCTCAAATCTTTCATAATTCTTAAAATACCTGATAAGTGAAAAAAACTGCTGATGAAAAACAGCAAGAAGCACAGACCCACCGTTTTCCACATATTTCAGCCATTGTTCTTCATTTTCAACCTTTATGCGCAAAAACCGTGAGTAAAATCTCACAAAAAAATAGATCAAAAAAACAAAACCCTTTGACCTGATCACTCTTTTCAATGATTTTCCCATGTATAGTACCCTTTTAGGTCTGCTGGCTGGTTTAACTGTTAGCTGATTAAGAATTGATTTTCCTTCTTTTTCAACTAAATCTGCTAAACTGTTTGGGGAGATCATACTCTCTCCTTTTATCTTCCCAACGCCGAAGTCCCCCCAACGCCGTAAAGGGAGTTCCTCGCTTGCAGGGACTCCCTCTCGCTTGCACCAACGCCGAAGTCCCTGCAAGCGAGGGACTCCGGTCTGCTTAAACCCTCGCAGCCAGTGAAGGGAGTAAAGGGAGTTCCTCGCTTGCAGGGACTCCCTCGCTTGC
>JAYEHB010000211.1:0-2126 GCA_034659375.1 Thermodesulfobacteriota bacterium | reverse complement strand
CTGCTTGTTAAAAATGGGGAGTGGCAGGGGCTTGATGCTGAAAAAAAAGCTGCTCAAATAATGAAGAATGATGAAATGGAGATCACCATTGATTTGAATCTTGGTGATCACAGTGATTTTTATATGTTTTGTGATTTTTCAGAAGAGTATGTAAAGATAAACGCAGATTACAGGTCTTGATCTATATGAATATTTCTCCAGCTATCTGTGCCGGTTTAACGGATTTGGCATATTTTACTTTTTTTATTGTTGCAGAGCAATCTGCCATGGGGCGTATATGATGAGAGTCCAGAAATTTCTTTCCAAGGCAGGTGTCTGTTCCAGAAGAAAAGGGGAGGAGTACATTGCAAATGGCAGAGTAAGTGTTAATGGAGAGATCATTACATCGCAAGGTTTAAAAATTGATCCTGAAAAGGATATTGTCAGATTTGATAATAAAGAGATATCTTTTTTACCGGAAAAAAAGAATATATACATTGCCTTGAACAAGCCTGCAGGATACGTTACATCATGCTCCCACAGGGGAGAAAAAATAGTTCTTGATCTTATTGATATCCCTGACAGAGTCTATCCTGTGGGAAGGCTTGACAAGGATTCCATTGGTTTGATTCTGCTTACAGATGATGGTGAGCTTCACAACAGACTCTCCCATCCGTCCTATAATCATGAAAAAGAGTATATTGTAACAACATTAAAACCTGTTTTAGATAATGATTTAAAAAAAATGGCACATGGCATTGTGCTTGATGGGAAAAAGACCCGCAGAGCAAAAGTAGTGCCGATCTCAAAAGATAGTTTTAAAATAGTGCTGAAACAGGGAATAAACCGTCAGATCAGAAGGATGGTAAAAAAATGCAGTAACAGAGTAAAAATTCTTAAAAGGATAAGAATGGGAAACATTAAACTTGCAAGGTTAAAAGAGGGTACATGGAGGTATCTTACTGAAAAAGAGGTTCTCTCTTTGAAATAGATACAGTTTTTCTTGTTTTTTACAAGTTTGATTAATATTATACTTACAAAATTAAAATGGAGAGGGTCAAGGTGTTGAATGGTTAATCTAAGTGTTGACATTAATGGAATAACTTTAGCTAATCCTGTTATTACTGCATCCGGGACATTTGGATATGCAGCTGAATATAAGGATCTTGTTGATCTTGATTCCCTTGGCGGGATTATTGTAAAAGGGCTTTCCCTTAAGCCTTGTGCAGGAAACCCATCTCCCAGGGTGGTTGAGACTCCATGTGGTCTTCTCAATGCTGTGGGGCTTGAAAATGTGGGGGTTGACCGGTTTATTTCTGATAAACTTCCCTTTCTTGCAACTCTTAAACCCCCGGTTTTTACAAATATTTATGGAAAGACCATTGATGAATATGAAGAGCTTGCTGCAATAATCGATACTCTTTCTGGAATTGCAGGAGTTGAAGTCAATATTTCATGTCCCAATGTGGATTCCGGCGGGTCAGCATTTGGTGTTGATCCAGAAACTGCATTTAATGTTGTTGAAAAAATACGCAGGGCAACAAAAAAGCATGTAATGGTAAAGCTTTCACCAAATGTTACAGATATTGTAGAGATAGCTCTTGCTGTGGAACAGGCAGGTGCTGATTCAATCTCTTTGATCAATACATTAACAGCTCTTGCCATTGATATTAAAACATTTAAGCCTCTGCTTGCAAATGTTACAGGGGGACTTTCCGGGCCCTGTGTAAAACCTGTTGCAGTGAGGATGGTATGGCAGGTGGCACAAAAGGTTAAGATCCCTGTTATAGGTGTTGGTGGTATAACAAATGCCATGGATGCCATTGAGTTTATCATTGCCGGAGCAACAGCTGTTCAGGTGGGAACTGCAACCCTTGCAGATCCGGGGGTATTAAAAAATATTGTAAAAGGCATGGAGAGTTTTCTCAAAAAAAGAGGAATCAATAGTATCAGTGATATCAGAGGAGCTATTAAGGTTTAATTAATTTTTATCAGGGAGGATATGATTATGTTTTCAGTAGATAATACAGTGTTGCTTGTCATAGATGTTCAGGGGAAACTGGCACAGCTTATGTATGAAAAAGATGAGCTGTTTTCATCCCTTCAAACCATTGTAAAGGGGATGAAAATTTTTGAAGTCCCCATTA
>JAYEHB010000210.1:0-2128 GCA_034659375.1 Thermodesulfobacteriota bacterium | reverse complement strand
AGCTGTCTCGTTCCCAAGCTGAAGCTGTCTCGTTCCCAAGCTGAAGCTGTCTCGTTCCCAAGCTGGAGTTTGGGAGCGAGAGTTTCATTTTTCGTTGTGGCTGGAAGCAGATAACCATGCTTCGGCCATGCTGGTTATCTTTTGCTGAGTTATTGAAAAATACCAAAATTAAATAAGCTCAATAACAATAGATCTGGATTATAAGATTATGTACTCTTCCATAACTCCTGTTGAATATTTAAGGGATCTTTCAGCATGGCTCTCCTCTGTGCATGATCCAGAGCAGATACTTGAACTGATAATTGATACTGCTGCAAGAATGCTCAATGCAAAGGCAAGTTCTATTCTGCTTGTTGATGAAGAAGGCGGTAAGCTTTGGTTTGAAGTTGCAACAGGGTCTAAAAAATCAGAAATAAAACAGTATAAGGTGCCCATGGGGCAGGGCATAGCCGGCAGCGTTGCAGAAACCGGTAAATCCATTCTTGTGAAGGATGTAACAAAAGATCCCAGGTGGGATGATGAAATCAGCAAAAAAATAGGATTTAAGACCCACTCCATAGCATGCTCCCCCATGAGGATAAATTCAAAGATTCTGGGTGTCCTTCAGGCAGTAGACAGACTTGATGGAAAGCCCTTTAATGATAATGATTTAAATGTGTTAAATGTTTTTGCAAATGTTGCTGCCAGGGCCATAAGCAACGCAAGAAGGATTGAGGATGTAAATCGGAGAAACCGGGAATTAACAGAACATGCTTCGGAAAAGTATCAAATTATTGGGAACAGCCGAGAGGTGAAAAAAGCTGTATCTGATGCTCTTAAGGTTGCAGACTCAAAAGCAAGTGTGATGGTGTTAGGGGAGAGCGGCACCGGCAAGGAGCTCATGGCCAGAATGATTCATATGCAGAGTCCAAGAAAAGATTTTCCCCTTATTATTATCAATTGTGGTGCATTAACTGAAACTCTGCTTGAAGATGAGCTGTTTGGGCATGAAAAAGGAGCATATACCGGTGCTGTTGCAAGAAAGCAGGGCAAATTTGAGCTGGCAGACAGAGGCACTCTGTTTTTAGATGAAATAGGTGAGATGAGTCTGAATATGCAGACCAGGCTTTTAAGGGTTCTCCAGGAGGGGGTCTATTACAGAGTTGGCGGCAGTCAAAGTGTTTTTGTTGATGTAAGGATAGTCTCTGCCACAAACAGGGATATTGACAAAGATGTAAAGAATGGCCGGTTTCGCAAGGATCTTTATTACAGACTAAATGTTGTACAGATTAAGATGCCTCCTTTAAGAAAAAGAAAAAAGGACATTCTGCTTTTGGCAGATCATTTTCTGGAAGAGTTTAAAAAAGAGAGAGGCTTTCTGGATTTAAAGTTTTCCGTTGATGCCAGTGATATGCTTATGAACCATGGCTGGAGCGGAAATATCAGAGAACTGAAAAATGCAGTGGAGCGGGCCGTGATAATGGGTGATGGAGCACTGATTGTGCCTGCTGATCTTCCATTCCCACATACTAATATTGTCTCAAAAGATCAAAGCAGTCAAAGCTTTGTTGATTCCAACGTTGTTTCAAAAGATATTGGTACTCCATATGCTATAGATGTTACCGAATTTGCTGAGCCTGGAGTAACAACACTTAAACAGGCCGTTAACGCTTTTAAAAAACAGTTTATTGCTTCAACTCTTGAATCAGCCAGCGGGAATAGAACCAAAGCAGCCAGGATTTTAAACATCCAGAGAACCTATCTATCAAAACTTGTCAATCACCCTTGAGTTAAGGGAGGTGTAAAAAAATAATCACCCATTTTATTTGTCTTTTTGCCCGTCTTCTACGTTGCGATGACAGGCACATATAGTGCGTTTCATATGACTTCGTACTTTTTTTACCTCATATTATAATAGAAACTGGTATGAAGTCATGTGAACTTGACTTTGGTGGTTTTTTTAAGTCGTTAATATTCAAAATCCTATGTTTGTGTCGTTTTTTTATTCGTGACTTTTTGCATGGGTAACGAGATCTATGGGATGAAAAAATTTTTCAGAAAAATAATGGCATAATGGCATAATGAGAAAAATATTATCATTTAGGTATGTACTTTTTTTCACAATTTTCTTCTGAATGGATCTGTTATG
>JAYEHB010000209.1:0-2138 GCA_034659375.1 Thermodesulfobacteriota bacterium | reverse complement strand
ATTTGTTTTTGCATCCTGCCAAAGTTTAAAACCCTCTTTACCAAAATTGTTACGGGCTTTGGGAACAACTTTGGGTTTTGGCTCTTCAGGAAAAAGCCGTTCTGCAATACCAGGATGGGGAAGAACTGCACCAAAACCATTTTCCCGGCCTTCACCTATACCTGCAAAAAGTTTTTTTTCTAAATTTTCTACAGAAGCTTTCAGTTTAAAAACAGCACCTGGAACTATCACAGGTTTTCCACCAAGGAAACCATTGTTACCATTGTTATCACTAATGATGCAAACCGCCCTTGCCATAAGTGCCCCCGCCATCCTTCACGAAAATTAATCATTCGGGTATAACGTCTGTGTGCTTCACCAACAGCAATTTTTAATTTTTCCTTTTCAAATGGAACAAGAATAAGATGGACATGATTTGGCATAAGACAATATGCCCAGCATTCAACATTATGTTTCATGCAGCATTCAGACATTAAACTCAGGTATTCAGCATAATCATCTTCACAAAAAAATGTCTGCTGACATCTGTTGCCGCGCTGTATGATATGATGGGGTAAAGCCGGAGCTACTGCTCTTGCTATTCGTGCCATAAACAAAATAAACCAAAAATAGTGATATTTGTCAATAATTAAGTATGGTGTCCCCGGAATTACTGGTGTCCCCGGAATTACTCAGAGTCCTCTGATTCATCTATGCGTGCGGAGAAGCCGGTAAAAATTTACCGGTTATAAAATCAACACCGGTTAGTCTACTTTCTCAATAAGCTCAGACTTTTTTCCTTTTTGGTGCATTTATTCAACTTTATGGCATCCTTCATATCAGCATAAAAGTACTTTACACTTCTTTTGTGGAAAAAACCTTTAAATAGGGAATGCCATCAAAAAGTGTAAAGTACTTATGAAGGATGCCAACTTTATAATGTATTATGTTTCTTTACACGCATTAGTAATCCTGCTATGCTATTGATCATATAAGGCAATTACTATTTGAAAAGGCAATAAAGGATTTGTGATGGATGATGAAAAAAAAGCAACTATTGTAGCAGCAACTGGTGCCATAGCTGGTTCTGCAGGAGCCGTAGGAACAGTAGCAACTGCTGGTACGATTACTGGCCTCAGTGCTACGGGAATAACTTCTATAAAAGCCGCCGTAAAGAACAATATAGCGATTAACGAACTGCTTACACTATAGGCCTTTAGGTCGTAAAGCCCAATCCTTTAGGTTTGGGATATAAGTTTTGCTTTAGCTGGCTCAAAATTTAGTGAACTCTCAATTTTTCTCTGGACATTTGTTAAAATCATGGAGTCTTTTGATGCTTTCGGCCAAAGTTATAATATGGACTTCCAAATGGCAAAAATGCCGTCTATTGATTTAGATATTGATTTGAATTTCATGGCATGGGACAGTTTTTTTGGGGACAGTTTTGCAGAAGAGGTAACTGCAAAATTTCAAAAAAAAAATGACGAAACTGCTTGATAGACAACTCCCTGAAATATTAGGGCAGTATGAGGACAAGATTAATACGTTTCAAAATGATCTAAAAAATAACGCCCAAGTTTTTGCAAACTCAATTGATCATAAACTTTCAACAATGACTCAAAAAATTCAAGAACCTCTCTTAACCCTTCTTATTAAAGTCGTTCAAAAAAAATTTGATGAAAAAGAGAATGAATTGATTAAAAGAGCCCTGAATATAAGCTGAGACATAGCAGATCCAGCCGGAGAACAAACTATATATGGAAATTGACAAAGGATTTATCACCAACGCAACTACTGGCATCATGTCAAAATTGACCCGATTAAACCTTGACCAGGACAATCTCGTTGATACTGCACAGGAAGCCCTCATTGAGAAGGCAAGGGATATCATAAGGCAGGCGTGCGTCAAGAACAATGAATTTCAATTTACAGCTCAGGATGAAAAACTGCTCCTGAAAACCCTTGAAGAGAACAATTTTATAATTCCGGGGACACCATACTTAATTAGGGAACTGGAAGAAAACAATCTACTCATATCGTGCAGCCATTTTGTTCGTCTTCAAGGCGTGATCACAGGAGCATAGTGAACTATGTGCCTGTGATCACAACGTAGAAGACGGGCAAAAGGGCAAGCAGGATGGGTAGATTATTTTTTGGAA
>JAYEHB010000208.1:5927-9472 GCA_034659375.1 Thermodesulfobacteriota bacterium | reverse complement strand
ATCTTCATGGAATATATATTTTAAAAGCAGCATTGTAACTTGATAATGAACTGTTCCTATCAACTCTTCGTCGCTGTATTTTGACAGATCACAAAGTAAATATTCAAAATTTGGTATAAAATGATTTGTGCATGGCGGCCTGCTTTCATCTATTAAAGATTGAAAATTAAGCGGTATGTTCCATGGTTGTGCCCCATGATAAAAAACCATGGGAATAATCAGCGGAAGGTTTTCAAGGTGCGGCACGGAAGAAACTGTCAGTCCTTTTTTACGATTTTCCTTTGCAAGTTTCTTTTTTGTCTCGTGTTCTTTAATAACCTGATCCCATATCCGGACTTTATACTTTAAAACCTGATAACCTGAAAACATATCAGGATAACTTTTATGTTCAAAGAGAATATAAAGATAAGCCCACCCATTTTTTAAAAAATTAATCTTGAAAAGCTTGTCTGAAAAATACTTCTTGAGCTTTTCATCAATAAACGAATCCTTTACCATCGCCAAAGTGCTGAAATCAAGATGCTCCCGGATATTTGCGGGTAAATGATTTCCTATTATATCTCTGGCGGTATCAGAACGTTCAAGAGCTTTTGAAATAAATTTGTCATGTGCAGACGTAAGTTCAATCATAATTTTTGCCTTTTTTGAAAAAAAATATTAAAACAAATTGGCATCCTTCATAAGTACTTTACACTTTCTGGAGCTAATCCCTATTTAACAGGGGTTTTTCCCAAAAGAGTGTAAAGTACTTTTGAGATGATATGAAGGATGCCGATTTTTTAATTAAGCATATAAGACAAACGGCAAAAAAGCAAGGATGATAATGGGGTTATCAAGCACGAATAAACTCTTTGCCTAAGGCTTACAAGGAAGCACATCAAAGTGAATATGGCGGAACACTTCAATAAAACTTAAACCCAAAAATAGGTAATGGCTCGGCTCGACCCTGCACCCTCAACCTGATCATAATTATGCAAAGAAGGATAAAATTTTTTATTTTTATGGAACTTAAAAAAAAAATTTAGTATATATGAAGGGTTACTTTGTCAACAGTGCAGTGTTTTGGAGTTATGAAGGGTTACTTTGTCAACAGTGCAGTGTTTTGGAGTTATGAAGGGTTAACTTTGTCAACAGTGCAGTGTTTTGGATTTTGAATTTGTAATTGTATGAATATATATATGAGGTCTGTAATGATTAACAGCAATAGACTGGCTGAACGTTTTAAAATGTTTGTTAAAATTGATTCAGTATCAAGGGAAGAGGGAAAAATTGCTTCAAAGCTCAGTGATCTTTTAAAGAGTATGGGTGCTGAAGTCTTTTTTGACAATGCAGGTGAGATGACAGGCGGTGAGTGTGGCAATCTTGTTGCAAAATTTAAAGGCAGTGTCAAAGCAAAAAGTGTCAAAGCAAAAAAAGCAGGAAAAGAGGAAAAAGTTGAACCTCTTTTTCTTTCAGGACACATGGATACAGTTGAGCCTGGCAGGGGAATAAAGGTGGTTTTTGAAAACGGTATTTTTAAAAGTGACGGTACAACCATTTTAGGTTCTGATGACAAATCAGCTCTTGCCATTATTTTTGAAGTTCTGGATACTGTTTTTGAAAATAATCTGCCCCATCCTCCCCTTGAGATTGTTTTTACCATATGTGAAGAGATTGGATTACTTGGTGCAAAACATTTTGATTTCTCTCTACTGGATGCAAAAATCGGATATATTCTTGACTCAACAGATATTGACGGAATTGTAACAAAGGCACCTGCAGCTAACAGGTTTACCATTAACATCCATGGAAAAGATGCCCATGCCGGTGCAGCACCTGAAAATGGAGTCAGTGCCATAGCAGTGGCATCAAAAGCCATCGCAGCTCTTGAGCTTGGCAGAATTGACCATGAGACTACATGTAATATCGGTATTATTCAGGGCGGCAAGGCAACAAATATTGTTCCTGATTTCGTAACTGTTGATGGAGAGGTGAGAAGCCATGATAAGACAAAACTTAAGAATGTGACTGATACAATTATAAAGGCTTTTTACGATGCTGCAGATAAAATCAGGCAAAATAATGATGAGATTCCAAAGATAGAGGTGGTTCTTGAAGAGGATTTCCCTGCCACAAATATCGATGAAGATCATGCTGTTGTAAAACTTGCAAAAAAAGCAGCTGAAAATCTTGGTAAAAAAATGGAATCAAAGACCATTGGCGGTGGAGCTGATGCAAATATCTTCTTTGGTAAAGGAATTACAGCAGGGGTTCTTGGAACGGGCATGACTGATGTGCATACTGTAAGAGAATCTGTAAAATTAAGCGATATGGAGAATACAGCAACTCTTCTTCTTGAAATCCTCAGGGTTCATGCCACAGGAGAGCTTTAATTTTATGATAGCATATTTTGATATTTTTTCAGGCATAAGCGGTGATATGACTCTGGGAGCTTTCGTGGATATCGGAGTTCCTGTTGATTGGTTAAAAGAAAAAATTTCATCCATTCCTTTGAAAGGTTTTGATATAAGAGTTGAAGATACTTGGCAAAATGGAATAAAAGGTGTAAATCTTTTTGTTGATGTTGATAAAAATGTTCATGCAAGGGATTATCTTGCGATAAAAAGGCTTATTTCAGAATCTTCGCTTTCAAGCCGGGTTAAAGATTTAAGTTTGTCAGCTTTTGAAAAGATTGCCAGGGCAGAATCGGTTATCCATGGCTCTGATATTGAAAAGGTTCATTTCCATGAAGTCGGGGGAGTTGATGCCATTGTTGATATTGTGGGATCATTTCTATGTGTGGAGTATCTTGGCATTACAGAAGGCTACGCTTCAAAGGTCACTTTGGGGTCAGGTTCTGTAAAGTGCAGCCATGGAATTATTCCTGTTCCTGTTCCTGCCGCCATTGCTATTTTAAAAGGGGTTCCTGTAAAAAAAACAGGAGTTGAGATGGAGCTTGTCACCCCCACCGGAGCTGCAATCATTACAACCCTTGCAGCAGGTTTTGGTGAGATGCCGGATATGGTCATTGATGCATGCGGTTATGGTTCAGGCAAGAGAACAATTGATTCTGGTCTGCCCAATCTGCTGCGCATTGTAACAGGCAGAGGAGATGACAATCACCCAGACAACTGCCGGGTAACCGGAAAAGATGATTTTGTGATAAAAGAGCAGGTCTTTGTTGTTGAGACATCCATTGATGACATGAATCCTGAAATCACAGGATTTATAATGGAAAAGCTTTTTAAAGCAAAAGCCCTTGATGTGTGTTATATTCCCGTGCAGATGAAAAAAAACAGGCCTGGAATAAGAATTGAGGTTATCTGCAAAAAAGAGAATCTGCAAAATATTATTGATTTGATTCTGACAGAGAGTACAACAACAGGAGTCAGGTATTATGAGCAGCAAAGGGTTGTTCTTAAAAGAAGTGAGATCCTGGTTAAAACAAGATTTGGAAATCTTAAGGCAAAAAAGATAACATCTCCTGATGGAAAGGTTGATATCATGCCTGAATATGAGGTGTTAAGAGAGATTGCAGAACAGAGCAATATTCCTTTAAAGGATGT
>JAYEHB010000208.1:0-5827 GCA_034659375.1 Thermodesulfobacteriota bacterium | reverse complement strand
TCAATTTTAATATAGTTTTGGAGATTTAGGAAAATGGAAATTTCAGCAGAAAAAGATAAAGCCGTAAAAACGGCAATGAGTCAGATCGAACGTCAGTTTGGCAAGGGTTCCATCATGAAGCTTGGGGGCAGGGAAATTCAGGCTGTACCTGTGATTCATACAGGTTCACTTGCCCTGGACAAGGCCCTTGGTGTAGGGGGGCTGCCAAGGGGCAGGGTCATTGAAATCTATGGCCCTGAATCTTCAGGCAAGACTACGCTGGCAATCCATGCCGTGGCAGAGGCCCAGAAACAGGGCGGAATTGCAGCCTTTATTGATGCCGAGCATGCTCTTGATGTTGGCTATGCCAGAAATCTGGGCGTTGATTGTGACGAACTTCTTGTTTCCCAGCCTGACACAGGTGAGCAGGCCCTTGAAATTGCAGATATGCTTGTAAGAAGTGGAGCAGTTGATATAATAATAATAGATTCTGTGGCAGCTCTGGTTCCAAGGGCTGAAATAGAGGGTGAAATGGGTGATTCCCACATGGGTCTCCAGGCAAGACTCATGTCCCAGGCATTGAGAAAATTAACAGGAACCATTGGAAAGACCAACACAACAATAATCTTTATAAATCAGATAAGAATGAAGATAGGTGTTGTTTATGGAAATCCTGAGACCACAACCGGTGGAAATGCCCTTAAATTTTACTCTTCTGTAAGGCTTGAGATAAGAAAGGCTGCTGCCATTAAAGAAGGTCAGGATATCATTGGAAACAGGACAAAGGTAAAGGTTGTAAAGAACAAACTTGCCCCTCCCTTTAAAAATATTGAGTTTGATCTCATATATGGAGAAGGTATATCAAAGGCAGGAGAGCTTCTTGACATGGGAGTTGAAATGGAGGTCATTGAAAAAAGTGGTTCCTGGTATTCCTATGAAGGAGAACGTATTGGCCAGGGCAGGCAGAATGTTAAGGTTTTTTTCAATGATAATCCTGATCTGCTTGATAAAATAACAGTACAGGTAAGAGAAAAATTAGGTCTTGCTTCTACAAAAGCTGAAAGTAAAGGCAAAAAAGAGACAGAAAAATTAGGTCTTGCTTCCACAAAAGCTGAAAGTAAAGGCAAAAAAGAGACAGAAAAATAAGACAGGAGTTTTTCCATGACAGGTAATGAAGCACGCAGAGTCTTTATTGAATATTTTCAAAAACATAACCACCAGAAGGTAAGGAGTGCATCCTTAGTACCCCATGATGATCCCACACTTTTATTTGTCAATGCCGGCATGGTGCAGTTTAAACGGGTATTTACCGGGGACGAAAAAAGGGATTACAGCCTGGCAGTAACCTCCCAGAAATGCGTGCGTGCCGGTGGCAAACACAATGACCTTGAGAATGTTGGTTATACTGCAAGGCATCATACATTTTTTGAGATGCTGGGTAATTTTTCCTTTGGAGAGTATTTCAAGGATAAGGCCATAGAATTTGCCTGGGATCTTCTCACAAATGGATACGGGTTTGACAGGGAAAAGCTCTGGGTCTCTGTCTATCTTGATGATGATGAAGCCTATGACATCTGGCGTGACAAGGTGGGCGTTCCTGAAGAGAGAATTGTCCGCTTAGGTGAGGAGGATAATTTCTGGTCCATGGGGGATACAGGTCCCTGCGGTCCATGCAGTGAAATTCATATTGACCGTGGTGAAAAGTTTGGATGTGATAATCCAGACTGTGCTGTGGGGTGTGAATGTGACAGGTATCTTGAACTGTGGAATCTTGTGTTCATGCAGTTTGATAGAGATGAATCAGGAAATATGACCCCCCTGCCAAAACCCAGCATTGATACAGGACTTGGACTTGAAAGAGTTGTTTCTGTTCTTCAGGATGCTCCAGATAATTATGATACAGATCTTTTTATTCCCATCATAAAGAGAGTTGAAGAGCTTTGCGGCAGAAAGCTGAAAGAGTCAAAAGCCAGTGAAGTTGCCATGAAGGTGATAGCAGATCACAGCAGGGCTGCTGCATTTCTTATCTGTGACGGTATTCTTCCTTCCAATGAGGGCAGGGGGTATGTTTTAAGGCGTATCATGAGAAGGGCCATCAGGTACGGGAGAAATATTGATCTTACAAAGCCTTTTTTCCATGATACTGTTGCAAAGGTTTTTGAGATCATGGAGGATGCATATCCTGAATTAAGAGAGTCTGCTTCATTTATAATTAATGTTGTTAAAAATGAAGAAAAACAATTTTCTGAAACACTTGATGTGGGGTTAAAGCTTTTAAATGAAACCATTGAAGAAATAGAGAAGCAGGGAAAAAAAGAGATTCCGGGAGATATTATCTTTAAGCTCTATGACACCTTTGGTTTTCCTGTGGATATCATCACTGATGTTGTAAAAGAGTCTGATATTACCCTTGACATTGATGGTTATGATAAAGCCATGCAGGAGCAGAAAAAGCGGTCAAAAAGCTCAAAAACTTTTGCAGGAGTAGGGGATGCCTTTAAGAGTCTCACTTCTACGGGAGTAAAGACAGATTTTGTTGGATATGATTCTCTGGAAGCAGAATCTGAAATACTGCTTTTGGTAAAGGATGACAAAGAGACAGGTTCTGCTGTAAAGAATGATAAAATTGAGATAGTGACAAAAAAGACAAGTTTTTATGCTGAATCAGGCGGTCAGGCAGGTGATGCAGGAGTAATTAAAGGAGACGGCTTTATTATCAGGGTTGATAATACCCTGGCAGATCCCACGGGCCTTAAAATTCACAAGGGAGTAGTTGAATCGGGAAAAGTTGCAAAAGGTGATCAGGCTTTTTTAAAAGTTGATGAAAAGGGCAGGGCAGAGACAGCAAAAAATCACACTGCAACCCATATTCTCCAGGCAGGTTTGAGAAAAGTCCTTGGGGATCATGTAAAGCAGTCAGGTTCCCTTGTTTCCAAAGATAGACTCAGGTTTGATTTTACCCATTTTTCAGCCATTGAAAAGCAGGATATCATGGATATTGAAAAAGAAGTTAATTCCCGTATCATGGAGAACTATTTGGTTGAGACTATCGAGATGGATATGGATGAGGCTGTGAAATCAGGAGCAACTGCTCTGTTTGAAGAAAAATATGGAGAGACGGTAAGGGTGGTCTCCATGGGGGGCTTCAGCAAAGAGCTCTGCGGTGGAACCCATACATCAAAAACCGGGAATATCGGTCTGTTTCAGATTGTATCAGAGGGTGGAATAGCCTCTGGTGTGAGAAGGATTGAGGCTCTTACAGGAGAAAAAGCCCTTGATTATATCCATGGAAATATAGCTGATCTTGAAAATATTGCCGAGAGTGTAAAGGCATCAAAAGAGAGTGCTGCTTCAAAGGTTGAAACTCTTGTGGCTGAAAAAAGAGCCATGGAAAAGGAGCTTTTGAGCCTGAAGGCAAAGATTGCATCAAAAGCTGTTGAAAAAATTGATGATGATATAAAAGAGATTGATGGTGTTAAATTCCTTGCTAAAAGAGTTGAGATCGAGAATCCATCCCAGTTAAGGGATCTTGCTGACAAGTTTAAAAATAAAATCGGATCAGGCGTTGTTCTGCTTGGAGCAGAGTCAAATGGAAAAGCTCTTCTCATATCAGTTGTGACAAAAGATCTTATCAAACGTTTTCAGGCCGGAGCCATTGTAAAAAAAGCTGCTGCCCTTGTTGGAGGAGGCGGAGGAGGAAGAGCTGACATGGCCCAGGCCGGAGGCTCAAAACCTGAGAATCTTGATAAGGCTCTGGCATCGGTTTATGAGTTATGACCGCTTATTTTATCAGACGGCTTTTTCTGATTATCCCCACGTTTATTGGTATAACCATCATGGTTTTTGCCATAACAAGGTTTGTACCAGGCGGGCCCATAGATAGAATTATCTCCAATGCCAGGCAGATGCAGAGTACAAATTCCTCTGCCGGCAGTCTGTCAGGCAGTTCCGCAACAGGTGCAGGCCAGCCTCTTTCAAAAGATCAGATAAAGATGTTAGAAGAGTATTACGGCTTTGATAAGCCTGTGATTGCAAGTTATTTCTTCTGGCTTGGCAAGGTTCTTACAGGAGACTTAGGACATTCCACAAGATATTATGACCCTGTGTGGGCCATGATAAGGGATCGGATACCCATCTCCCTTTATTTTGGTCTTCTTACCATGATAATTGTCTATGGTGTATGCATTCCCCTTGGTATTGCAAAGGCTGTCAGGCATAAAACAGGGTTTGATAATATTTCCTCAATCATTATATTTACAGGCTATGCCATTCCAGGCTGGGTGGCAGGTGTGATGATGCTTGTTCTTTTTGCCTCCAACAATGATTTTTTCCCTTTGGGCGGGCTTGTATCGGATATGTTTGATGATATGACTCTTATGGAAAAGATCGGGGATATTGCCTGGCATACCATTTTACCGCTTTTTTCCTATGTAGTTGGTTCATTTACAGTGATGACACTGCTTATGAAAAATACACTCATGGACAATCTCTCTTCTGATTATGTCAGAACAGCCATTGCCAAGGGACTCTCCTTTAAACAAGCTGTGTTTAGGCATGCTTTACGCAACAGCCTGATACCTATTGCAACCCATTTTGGCAATAATATCTCTATTATTCTAATGGGTTCCTTTTTGATTGAAAAGGTGTTTAATATAAACGGCATGGGACTTTTGGGATATGAATCTGTTGTGGACCGGGACTATCCCGTTGTCATGGGCATACTTGTAATATCATCCCTGCTTTTTATGATAGGAAATATTCTTTCTGATATCGCCGTTGCCATTGTTGATCCCAGGGTAAGGTTTAAATAAGAGTATGCTTTTTTTTGTACCATCGCATAGTTAAAATGGACTTGATAAAGGGTCAATTTCAACACCTTTTACTAATATTCTAATAATAATTGTTTTGAGTGGTGTAATTACCTGAGTACAATAAAAGGAATTTTTTCATGAAAACTGACAAAGAATTGTACAGGCTTTTTTCCGCATTACCGGAGTATTTTTTTGATTTGACGGGAATCCGTTACCCTGGCGAATACACATTCACTTCTGAAACAATTAAGGAGTTTTCCCGCAGTATGGATGGCCTGATGAAGCCTGATACAGATAATCAGACCAATCCATGTCTTGTGGTGGAATTTCAAATGCACCGGGATAATGATATTTATTACCGGACTATTATGGAGATGGCTGCTGTTGGAATGCAAAACAAGGAGCAAACGTATTATGGAGTAATAATATTTGCTGATAAAACTATTGATCCTGTAAGTGAGCCATGGTCATCATTGTTTTTAAAGAACAGTCCGTCTTTACATGTGTTTTACCTTGATGATCTGTTGAAGTCATTAAAGGCAAGAGACCCTGCACATCCGCTGCTTGCGGTGTTTGAACCTTATATTCAGAAAAACAAAACAATACTTGAAAAAGAAGCTGTTGATTATTATAATAAAATTCAGACAAGCAATATATCTGATACAATGAAAGCAAGTTTATCTGATGTATTTATTAGCTGGCTGTTAATCCGTTTTGAAAATAAAACTTATCAGGAGGTATTAAAAATGTTGACATTAACTACACCTCTCGAAGAAACAAGAGCATATAAAGAGTTAGTGGCTATTGGCAGAGAAGAAGGAAGAGATGAAGGAAGAGATGAAGGAAGAGATGAAGTAGCAGTAAAAATGCTCCAAAAAGGTTTTGAGCTTGAAACAATATGTGAACTTACAGGCATATCTCTTGATGATTTGCAAAAATTAAACAAGGCAAAGTGAATTCAGCTGAATTCTATAAAATTCAAGTGACAGGGTTGGGAAAACGGTTTCGAGCAGAAGTAAAATCAGGCATTCGTAGAA
>JAYEHB010000207.1:0-2144 GCA_034659375.1 Thermodesulfobacteriota bacterium | reverse complement strand
TTTCATATAAACCGGCACGGCCGGAGCGTGGTCATTCTCATCGGCCACAACAAACAATGAAAGTCATGCGATTGCAGTACGTTGGACGGATTTTCATATAACCGGCATGGCCGGAGCATAATTACTGCATCGGCCACAACAAAGGATGAAAGTTATTTGATTTTAATTATTGGATGAACTTTCATATAAAACAATATGAGCCCATTAACCAAAAAGAAATGGAAAAGATTTATCTCCATAAAAAGAGGTTTTTTTTCCTTTGTAATTCTTATTACAATAATTATGCTCTCTCTGTTTGCAGAAGTTTTTATCAATAACAGAGCTCTTGTTGTCTCATATGACGGACAATTATATTTTCCAACCTATACAGATATGATTCCTGGAGCAGAGTTTGGGTTTGATTATGCCTATGAGACAGATTACAGAGAGCTTAAAAAAAGGTTTAAAGCAGAAAAAAACAGCAATTTTGTGATCATGCCTTTAGTTCCCTTTAATGCCTGTGAAAATGATCTTAAAGATGGAGAATATCCGCCTTTTCCACCTTCATTCAGGGAGAGACATCTTTTGGGGACAGATAATGTGGGCAGGGATATTCTGGCAAGGCTTGTTTACGGATTCAGAACAGCCATCTCTTTTTCTCTTATTCTGCTTGTTCTTAATTATTCCATTGGCATATCCCTGGGCTGCACCATGGGATATTTCGGCGGAAAATTTGATCTGTTTTTCCAGAGAATTCTGGAGATCTGGAGTAATATTCCATTTTTATATGTTGTAATAATCGTCTCCTCCATAATTGTGCCCAATTTTATGATTCTTCTTTTAATCATGGCATTTTTTGGCTGGATTCAGATGACCTGGGTCATGAGAACCATGACATACAAGGAAAAGGAGAGGGAGTATATACTCGCTGCAAGATCTCTTGGTGCCTCCCATTCCCGAATAATATTCAAGCATATTATTCCAAATATTCTCTCTGTAATTGTCACCTATGCTCCCTTTGCAGTTTCAGGCGGTATTGTGGCTCTTACATCCCTTGACTATCTGGGATTTGGTCTGCCGCCTCCAACTCCTTCCTGGGGAGAGCTTCTCCAGCAGGGCTGGACAAACATGGGAGCCTGGTGGATATCAGCCTCTGTTGTGGCGGCTTTAATTATTACGCTGATGCTGGTGACATTTACAGGAGAAGGTATACGAGAGGCTTTTGATCCAAAGATGCACACCACTTACGCGTGACCTTCAGGTTAAACTTCATATTCATCATTTGTTGTGTGCAGACTTAGACCACCAAGGCTGCCCATGGCAGTTATACAGGAGGCGGCAAGTCCTCTCGAGAGCTGAAGACTCAGGGGTTTCCTTGCCGATTTTTTATGAAATATTATAAAGTTCGGGTATTTTATGAAGATACAGATCATTCAGGTGTTGTTTACCATTCCAATTATCTGAAATTTTTTGAACGTGCCCGTGAGGATTATATTGGATATCAGAAACTTCTTGATATGTGGAATATACAAAATATTGGTTTTGCAGTGTATAAAGCAAATTTAAGCTATCATGAGGGTGCAGAGTTTGGGGATGTTCTGGAGATAAGATCAACAGCAGCCATGGAAGGTGACTACAGGGTAAATTTTCACCAGGAAGCATGGAGAGAAGGCAGCAGAAAACCGGCAGTAACCGCTGATATTCAGCTTGTATGTCTCAGCCGGGATAAAAAGCTCCAGGTTATCCCAAAATTGGAGAAAATTAACCTTTAAATTTCAATAAAAAAATGGCAGGGTCATTCAATTGGCTCTGCTTTTTTGTTTCAGAACATGCTACATATCCAGAATACAGTCTGGTTTTAAAATGCTCTCAGTAATTGTGAATGCCTGGTAAGGGATTACCTGTTTTGCTTGCAAAAATGTCATGTTCTTTGTGAGCAATGCCAAGACTATATCAGTCCATCTTTGCTTGTGAAAGCATCGACTGTTTTCTGAAATATAAATGATTTTCAAAATTATAATTTACTGGTTATAATATTTGTGAGCTACCCAAGCCTAAAAGGCCTGGGCTTCCTGTTTCATAGAACCGTGCGTACTGGTCAAAGCGACCAATGCGTCTTACAGGTTCTCCGCAGGCTTTAAACATTCGGCAGCTCCTGCCGTAGC
>JAYEHB010000206.1:0-2146 GCA_034659375.1 Thermodesulfobacteriota bacterium | reverse complement strand
AGGCGGTTTTCAATTGGTGTGCCTGTCATGGTAATTCTTGTGTCAGCCTTAAGTTTTTTTACAAATTTTGTCTGCCTGGTACCCGGGTTTTTAATAGCCTGGGCTTCATCTAATACCAGGCATCTCCAGGGGATATCCTCCATCCATTTATGGCGCTGGACCATGGCATAGGTTGTAATAACAAGATCAATGCTTTTAAGATCAGGTTTTTTAAGTTTTGTGCCGTTATTTATATATCCTGGATGGGCTATGTAATATTTCAGGCCGGGCAGGAATTTTTTTATTTCATGTTCCCAGTTTGAAATAAGTGATGCCGGAATAATTAATAGAGATGTCCGGGTACTTTCTTTAAGCCTTAAAATACTTAAGAACCCAAGTATCTGGATGGTTTTTCCAAGCCCCATGTCATCGGCCAGGCATGCGCCAAATCCCAGGGAATCAAGAAATAAAAGCCAGTTTAATCCTTTTTGCTGGTATTGTCTCAGGGTTGCTGAAAAATCTTTGGCAGGATCTGTACAGGTCATAAGTTCGGGTTGTTTCAGCTTTTTAATAACACTTTCAAGCCATTCTCCGTTTGATATTACAAGATCTGTTTCATTTCCAGAGAATGAGAGTTGTTCCGGGTGAAACTGCAGTTGAAGTGCTTGTCTGATGGTAAGGCCGTCACTGTTATTGATCTCCATGGCCTTTTCATAGGCTGCAAGGAGATTTTGAAGTCTGGCTTTATCAACTTCAATCCAGCGGTTTTTGAGCCTGGCAAGTCCGCTGCTCTGGGCAAGGAGCTTTTTTGTCTCTTCCATGGAGATGGGATCATCGCCAATATAAATATCAGCCTGAAAATCAAGCAGGGCATCCCTGCCAACAAAGGATGGTTCCCTGGTGCCAATGTTGATTTTAACCACAGGTTTTGCTCCCTCTTTTTTCCACCAGTCCGGGATACGGCAGATAATACCGCAATGCTCAAAATGCTGGATCTGCTGCAGGAATTCATAGGCCTCTTTTGCATCCCAGGCAAGGTGGTGGAAGAGTTCACCTGAATCCAGGAGCTCCTTTAAAAGGTCACTTTCTTTTGCAGCGGCATGAACTGTGGTGAGCAGCTCCAGTAATTGATCCTGGTGCTTCCGATACTCTTCTAAAGCATAATGCAGCGGTCTGTGCTTTTTAGCACCTTTTAATTTTGTGGCATAGGTTGCAAGAAACTGAAAAGGAAAAATTTCATCCTTGTTTTCCACAAGATGGAAATAGATCCTGCCTGCCAAATGGATGTGGGGACTGAATTCGTGAAGAAATTCTTTTACACTTCCATGAAATTTTTTAATTTCCCGGGAAAAAAGTTTATTTAGATCTTTACACACTGAAGTCAAAAGATCCACATCAAGATATTCCCTGCCGGTCATAAGCGGGGCTGCATCAATGAAATCCTCAACTTCTTCTGCAGGAAAAACTATTTTTGCTTTATGGCGAATCTCTTCAATATCTGGATATTTTTTAAGTTTTTCCAGGAAATTTTGTGCCAGGGCTCTCCAGAAATTAAGAGAAGGGGAGAGTGGAATTTTACTATCAGAACAACCAAGAAAGAGAAGCCACTTTTTATCATTCTGGGCGTATCTGTTATGGATCTCCTGATTCAACACCTGCTGCTTTTTTCCCAGCCGTTCTCCTGAATGTTCCCATGTCAGAAAAAGATCATGGGACGGCATGATATCAGCCACAAGTTCTTTAGTAGCTCCCATGTTTATAGCCTCACAAGTTTTTTAGCTGATTCCATTATTGAAGTTATTGATTCTGGTGGAGCTGAGGGGGATCGAACCCCTGACCTCATGGCTGCCAGCCATGCGCTCTCCCAGCTGAGCTACAGCCCCACAGAACTTGTCTGTAATAATAGATTCCTAACACCATGTCAACAAAAAAAAATAAAAAGTTGGCATTAAATAAAAGTATTGACACATGGTTTGCTAAAACGGTATTTATACGGATTTGTAAACGTTTTTGTATAAGGATGCCGTTTTTTTTTATAGTTTTTATTTATTTTTGTAGAGTTAAGGGAGAGTGTGATGCTCAAATTGATGCGTGAAAATACAGGGTCTTGGATTATAAAGATTCTTCTTGGTCTTATTGTTTTGGTTTTTGTTTTTCTTGGTATGGG
>JAYEHB010000205.1:0-2147 GCA_034659375.1 Thermodesulfobacteriota bacterium | reverse complement strand
TAAAAAACTGTTCATTGTCAATTGTTGCATCAAAGGCCTCCTGGCACCATGGATAGGAGCTTATAACCAGATGCATGGGAGGAGTTATCTTTGATTTTTTAATTACAACCCTTGCATCAACTGCCATGAGTTCACCATTTTTTACAATCATTGGATTAATATCAAGCTCTTCAATCTCTGGGAAATCCGTTACCAGCCTGCCAACTCTTATGAGAATTTCTTCTAACAGAGATACATCCACTTTTTTAATATTTCTGTAGCCCTTAAGTACCCTGGAGATTTTTGTCTCCTCTATTACCCTTCCGGCAAGCAGATGATTCAGGGGCGGAAGAGCCATGGAGACATCCCTGAAAATTTCGGTCATAACACCTCCCATGCCAAAAACAACCACCGGTCCGAAATCCTTATCTTTTTTTGCTCCTACTATCAATTCATAATCAGGATGGGTATGCATGGTTTGAACTGTCACACCCATGATATCAGCATCGGGATAACGTACAATGGTTTTTTTTATAATAGTGCGGAACGCATCTTTTACATCGCTGCCTGTACCAAGGTTGAGAATAACACCTCCTGAATCTGATTTATGGAGTATCTCCCTTGAACATATTTTTAGAGCAACGGGAAACCCCATTTTTGCGGCAATTTCAGCAGCCCCCTCTCCTGATATGGCAAGTTCAGTTCTGTTCACAGGGATGCCATAGGCTTTGAGGAGATTTTTTGCTTCTATTTCAGTTAATCCAGCTTCTTGTGTTCTACCACAATTTGTAATTATCTCTTCTGCCTTAACCTTGTTTATTAATAGCTTTTTGTCTTTTCTTACTGGTATTTCCTGGAGCATTTCAAGATTTCTGCCATACTGATAAAGATTCATAAATGCCCTTACAGCACGTTCAGGAGATTCATAGGTAACAACGCCGGCTTTGTTAAAGATTTCCCTTGCCTTATCAATATTCTGCCCGCCTATCCATGATGTAAAAACCGGGCAGGAGGCTTTTTGCAAAAATTCTGCAAAGGATTGTGCCAAAGATACTGAATCAATGGTGCCTGCCGGAGAATTAATAATCAGTAATCCATCTGTTTCAGAAGCTTCAATACAAATTTCTGCAGCTTTTATATATTTTTCAGGGGATGAGTCCCCTACAATATCAACAGGATTTCCTCTGCTCCAGTTTTGCGGCAGCAGCTCATCAAGCTTTTTAATGGTTTCATTACTAAGCTCTGCCGGTTCCACATCATAGGCCGCTAAAGCATCTGCTGCCATAACTCCTGGACCGCCTGCGTTGGTGACAACCGCCAGTCTTGCTCCTCTGGGGCGGTTTTGTTTTGCAAGGAATTCAGCACAGTCAAAAAGTTCTTCAAACTCATTCACCCTTAATATACCTGCACGCTTAAATGCAGCATCGTAAACAGCATCTTCACCGGCAAGGGCTCCTGTATGGGAAGCTGCTGCCCGTGCTCCTGCCTCGGATCTGCCGGATTTTAAAGCTATTATGGGTTTTACCCTTGAGACCGCCCTTGCAGCACTCATAAAATTTCTGATATTGGTGATATTTTCAACATACATGATAATACTTTTAACGTCACTGATGGTGCCAAAATAATCTATCATGTCTGCAAAATCCACATCTATCATGGAGCCAAGACTTACAACATGGCTGAATCCGACATTTTCCTTTTTAGCAAGATCCAGAATTGAAGTACAAACAGCTCCACTCTGGGAAATAAAAGCAATTTTTCCCGGCAAAGGAGATTCCTGGGCAAAACTTGCATTAAGATTCTTGCCAGTATTCATAAAACCAAGGCAGTTGGGGCCGATAATGCGCAATCCTTTTTTTTGTGCATTGTGCATAATATCTGTTTCTATTTTTTCCCCTTTTTCTCCAATCTCTTTACCTCCGGCAGAGAGTATCGTAACACCAGCCATATTTGCTCTGGCACATGATTCAACTATTTCCGGAACTGTTGTAATCGGAGTTGCAATAATAGCAATGTCAACATCCTTATTGATATTCTCCACACTGGAAAAGGCAGGCAGTCCCATGACACTGGAACGTCTTGGATTAACCGGCAGAATTTCCCCCTTAAATTCTCCTGTAACAAGATTTGTCATAATTGAGGCACCAACACTTCCTGTCTTTTCACTG
>JAYEHB010000204.1:8184-9492 GCA_034659375.1 Thermodesulfobacteriota bacterium | reverse complement strand
AGATGACCCTTTTTCAATATTAGAAAAATTCCAGGTGTTAGATGATGAATAAGAAACCACAGCAGGTCAGAGTGTTAGAAATAAAATTATTTGATATACAAGCTGGATTTCTTGCAGGTTACAGGGATGGCAGAAACATATTCACGTTTTCCCATGATTATATAAATATTGATGAAAATTCCAGGCCGGTTTTTTCGTTAAAATACTACAATCAAAGTGAAAATGCATTTACAAGGCAGTTGACAAGCAGCCAGAAACTGCATCCGATCTTTTCAAATTTATTACCGGAAGGTGAATTGCGTGAATATATTGTAAGAAATCTTAAAATTCATTCAGATCATGAATTTATGATGCTTTCTCACTTGGGAAGAGATTTGCCTGGTGCATTGATTGCCACAGAATTAACTGCTGACCGGATTCCACCCTATGCTCTCCAAGGCCGCACCAGAATAGAACCCATAGTTATATCAGACAATGATAGTGAAAATAATAAATTTTCTTTATCTGGTGTTTTAATGAAATTTTCAATGGTGGAAGAAAACAAAAAGTTTTTTATCTCAAAAGCAAAAAATATCGGTAAATGGATTGTTAAAATACCATCAACACGCTTCAGGCATATTCCGCTCAACGAATATTCCAGCATGAAATTAGCTTTTGCCGCAGGTATCAATATCCCAACCATAGGTTTGGTCAAATTGAGTGATATAAATGGAATTCCAGACATTAAAATGCCGGATGAAAAATATGCTTATACCATTAAACGCTTTGACAGGGACAAAAATAAACGTGTTCACGCTGAGGATTTTGCTCAGATATATGAAGTCTTTTCGATAGATAAATACCAAAGCACAAATTATGATACAATTGCGCGAACCATTTATCAATTATTTCCTGATGCCATTCTTGATATTCAAGAATTTATTGCCAGACTTGTGGTTAACATAATGATTGGTAATGGAGATGCACACCTTAAAAACTTAAGTGTTATTTATCCTGATCGAAAAAATCCTGCCCTGGCACCGGCATATGATATCCTTTTTACACGTGCCTATACTGTTCATGATGATTCAATTGCCTTAAATCTTGGAAAAGAAAAAAAGACTGCAAAACTCACGCTGGATCATTTTAAGACCCTTGCCCGCAAAGCAGATATTGACTGGCAGATAATAAAAAGGCGTATTTATGTAACAATAGACAGGGCAAGAACCACCTGGCCTGCACTCTTAAAAGAATTACCAATGGCAGATTCACAAAAAAAACTGCTCAGGCAATACTGGAAAAGCCTGACAAATGATTTTAGAATTGACA
>JAYEHB010000204.1:0-8084 GCA_034659375.1 Thermodesulfobacteriota bacterium | reverse complement strand
ATATAAACCGGCATGACCGAAACATGGTCATCACAAAAGACGCAGATTCCAATTCCAAAGACCTTCTCTTTTCTTCATCACCATGCCCTTTGGCACATTCTCTTCCATGGTGATAAAAGAGGAATACCCGGCTTTTTCCATCTCTTCCTGCTTTACTTTTAAATCCAGTCTCCATCCAGGAAAAACCCAGTAGTTACCGTCTCTTCTGGTCACCCAGCCTCGCTCTCCCATGGGACTTGAAAAAGAGTGATCAAGCAGAATATCGCTGGAAACGATTCTTGATATGGCAAGGGGCCAGTTCCCCTGGACAACTGCTCCAAGGGGCAGGGAGGATTCACCTGGAAGAGAAAGAAAGGTTTCACTGTCAAGCTCAGGAGAGACAATCACACCTGAAAAACCTGCATCTTTCAACACTTTAACAGTTGCACTGTTGGAGACATTACAAAAAGGACCAGCCCAGAGTTCAAGCCCCTTTTTAATGCCGTTGACTCCGTCAAAAAAAGAAATCTGCCATGGCATGTTAAGAACAAACATGGAAGCACCTTTTAAAAGAGCCTTTTTAATATTGGCATGCAGCTGCTCTTCTTCACCGGGCCATACCACAGGAGGCAGCCACCACCAGGTATTTTTTACAACCTTTGAAGGCAGTCCCGGCACATTTTTTTCTCCAAACCACATGGCTGTTTTACCATAACTTCTCTTGTTTAAAGCTTTTCTGCAAAGAGTTATCTCTAGTATTTCTGATCTTTTTTTATAATCTTTTTTCCTGATCTTTTCCCTTGGCACAGGATCAAACCCCGGCTTAACCGGTTTTACTTCAACAGATTCTATTTTTTCAAGCTCTGCTGCAAGCTCTTTTATTAAAAGAGCAATTTCTTTCTCTCTTCTGTCCACAATAAAAACAGGTGCCCCTTTTTGAAGCCTTCCCTGTCTGCCTTGTTTCAGAACAAACCGGCCTTTTTTGGGAACAGATCTTGTAACTCTCTGGATAGCATGCCCCTTGGCATCCTCGTAACCGATCCTTAACAGATCGCCCTTTATCAGAGGTTCTCTGGTGGTAAAATAAGGTTTATCAGCAATTTTCACCCTTCCGGTAAAAAGCCCTGACCCTGTTTCTGCATCTTTTTTCAAAGGATTCTGCATACGCTGGGAAAGAAAGTTATAATGGGTTGAAGGCCTGCCAAGGGCATACTCCAGAAACGATAAAGCAATCTTCTTTTTTTGGGGATCATCTCCATGGTCCCTAAGCATTTTATAAGCCTTTACAGTATAAAAAACATAATGGGGACTTTTTTTTCTGCCCTCTATCTTCCATGTAGTTACGCCGGGAATATTCTTGAGTACCTTGACCAGCACATCAACTGAAAAGTCCAGACATGAAAAAAATCTCTGTTTATCCTGATTTTGACTGTACATTCTTCTGCATGGCTGAACACATCTTCCACGAAGCCCGCTTTTACCCCCAAACCAGCTGCTCCAATAGCATCTGCCAGAGACAGCATAACAGAGTGCTCCATGGATAAAGACCTCCAGATCAAGTCCCTGCGGTCTTTTTTCAGCCATCTGCTTTATCTCATCAACAGTAAGCTCTCTTGGAAGCACTGCTCTTGCAAAGCCAGCCTTTTTAACAGAGTCAAGCCCTGCTGCAAAGGAGCTGTTGGCAAGGGTTGAAAGGTGCATCTGACCTTTAAATCCTGCTTTGCGGGCAAGGGTCACAACAGCCATATCCTGAACAATCAGGGCATGGGGCTTTACGTACTTAACCAGTTTTTTCAAAATTCTTGCAGTTTTTTCAAGCTCACTCTGCTTTATGCTGGTGTTAAAAGCCACATAGACTTCCACACCTTTAGATCCTGCCAGGGAGACAAGCCCTGCAAGCTCCTCAACACTGAAGTTTTCAGCCTCCATGCGGGCTGAAAACATCTTAAGGCCGCAATAAACAGCATCTGCCCCTGCAGCAACAGCTGCAAGAAATGAATCTCTATCCCCTGCCGGAGCAAGTATATATGGTTTTGTTTTTTTATTCATAACACTTTCAACTTTTTTTAAAAATTCCCTTTCAACTTTTTTTTGCACTCATACACCCAAAACGCTGATTTGTGCCATGGGTGCCTTTTTTTAACAGATTTTATTTTATTTTTCAAGAAGCAGTTAATATGTCCCCGAATTTCTGATAGCACCAAAAAAATAACCAGCCAGGCAAGTTTCAAGTTGCATTATCAATGATTTTATGGTTTTATGAGATTCATGAAAAACAGATATCATTCAAATAAAAATAAATTTAAAAAATTCAGAACAGAAAAAAAAATCTCTTTTATGAAACCAGGTGCTGATGATGCTCTTAAAAATATATTTAAGAGAATAGGAGTACCGGAACAGAAAAAATTTTCTCCTGACAAATTTCAAACAGATGCCCTTAAAGCCATCAATGATTCAGACTGCCTTGTAACTGCACCTACAGGATCAGGTAAGACCTGGATAGCTGAAAATGCAGCAAAAAGCTTTCTTCATGAAAAAAAAAGGATATGGTATGGAACTCCTTTAAAGGCACTTACCAACACAATTTATGCACAATTTGCTAAAACCTTTGGCAGGGAAAATGTGGGGATACTCACAGGAGACATAAAAGAAAATTCCAATGCTGCTATTATTATTGGAACCACTGAAATCTTAAGAAATCAGCTCTATGATGCCATGCACACCGGGGAGGATCTTGAGTGCAGCCTTGTTATTTTAGATGAAGCACATTATCTTGGAGACAGGGAGCGTGGAGTTGTATGGGAAGAGATTCTGATATATCTTCCAGTCAGAATCCCCGTGCTGCTGCTCTCTGCCACAATCGGCAATGCCGGCCACATCGCAGGATGGCTTGAATCAATACGGGGAAAAAGATGTCATATTATTGAAGAGACCAAACGGCCGGTACCGCTTTTTCCTCTTTTTTTCCATCCTTCAGGAACCCTGCTCCCTTTTTTAAAAAACACAAAACCAAACAGCAAACCTGCTCTGCACAATAAGGTAATCAAATTTATTAAAACCAAAAACCCTCCAAGGATTGCACCTGCTGGAAAGCTTCCCCGGTTCTCAGAAATTTTAAAAGTGTTAAAAGAGCTTGATCTTCTTCCTGCAATCTTTTTTTTAAAATCCCGGGCCGACTGTGACCAGGCTGTAAAACTATGCACAGGAGAAATCGTTGCAAAGGACCCTGAAAGAAAATCAAAACTTGCCGCAAGAATAGACCAGCTTGTATCAAAAAGCCCCTATCTTGCAAAACAGAGCCAAAGAGAATTTTTAAAACATACAGCAACCGGCTCCCACCACAGCGGTCAGCTTCCTGCCTGGAAAGTGATTGTGGAGACCCTGATGTCAGAAGGACTTTTAGATGCAATGTTTGCCACATCCACTGTTGCAGCAGGTGTAAATTTTCCTGCACGAAGTGTGGTTATTTTGAATTCAGACCGATTCAATGGTACTGAATTCATGCCCCTTACTCCAAGTGAATTTCAACAGATGACAGGAAGAGCCGGACGAAGGGGAATGGATAAAATTGGTTTTGCCATTGCCCTGCCGGGAAAATTCATGGATCTGCCGCATACTGCAAAAATGATCAAAGCTTTGCCACTGGATGTCCGCAGCCAGATCAAAATCGATTTTTCCATGGTACTCAACCTTCTGCTCTCCCATCATCCAGGGCAGATAAGAGAGCTGCTTCAAAAATCATTTGCATCATACATGATATCCAAAGGTAAAAAAGGGCATTATGCAAGGAAAAACTACGGTCATGACATGGAATATCTGTGGTATGACTTTCTTGCACATCTTGATTTTCTCCAGGATGAGGGCTTTGTTACTGAAAACGGTATTCTCACAGAAGACGGCATATGGGCATCAAAGCTTAGAATTGATTCTCCACTTATGGTTGCCCAGTGCCTGAGACAGGGCTTGCTTCCGGAAAACAACCCTGCACTTCTTGCTGCCATAATGGCTTCTTTTGTCAATGAAAAGGAGTTTGATGACGAGAGCCTGCTAAGGGGAAACCTGCCCAAAGAACTGATAACAGAATTCGTACATCTTAGAAAAGGATTAAAGCCCTTTGCAAAAAAACTGCTGAAACATGATTTTGAAGCTCCCAATCTTTATATCCAGCCTGCAGATGTGGTCTTTTCCTTTGCAAATAATGATTCATGGGAAAATATTGTTGAACGTTCCAGATTTGCAGAAGGTGATCTTGCCCGTCTGATCATGAGAACAGGTGAAAATTTAAAACAGATGGCAGGGCTTTTAAACACATTCCCCAAAATTGCAAAAAATGCTGATCAAGCCATTGAGCTTATAATGAAAGCACCGGTTGTTACATATAACAATTAAAAACCCGGAACAACTCCCTATTATTTATTTAACTCAACTTTCTGAATTGTGCATGTCAAGGCCTGGGTGCTGCGTGGGGTTTTGACACTTTGACCGGTAAAATTAAGGTCAAAAAGTTGAGTTATTTAAGAGGTAAGAAAGGGGACTAAGGGAGGCAAGGGAGGCAAGGGACAAACATATGATAAAAAAAATTAAATACTCCATGGAAAACTGGAAAATGATATTTCATCTTCTATTTAAAACCAGCCATTTTGGTGTAAACAACCAGTTCTGGTACAGCCACAATTCTCTCTTTGGAGCAAAAGGATTAAAAGGGTTTACAGAGATCCTTAAAAACTATAAGATGATGAAAATCCGTGCTTTTTCAGGATTCATACCTTTAAATGATGCCATTGAAATCTTTCCGGGACATGCTGAAAAACACGGTTACAAACCAATCATAAAGAGCGAACAGTAAACCCTGAGGATGCCAAAGGAAAACAACATGAAACAAATATTTGCTGAAAAAGCACCTTCTGCCATTGGACCCTATTGTCATGCAGTTATTGCCGGAAATATGATATTCTGTTCAGGCCAGATAGCTCTTGTTCCTGAAACAATGGAACTTAAAGGAGATGATATTGAGATACAGACCAGACAGGTTATGAAAAATATTGAAACTGTTCTTGCCAAAGCAGGAAGTTCCATTACCCATATTATCAAAACAACTGTATTTTTAAAAAATATGGATGATTTTGCAGGAATGAACAAAATTTATGAGGAGTTTCTAAAGGGGCATAAGCCTGCAAGATCAGCAGTTGAAGTATCAAAGCTTCCAAAAGAAGCAATCGTTGAAATTGAGTGCATTGCATCTCTAATCGATTATTAACAATAAGGGCTCACTCAAAAATAACTTTACATTTTACGTGTGACCTTCAGGTTAGAAGCCGATTCATCCTGGTAAGCTGCGTTGTAAAAACACGGCATATGTTTAATATACCTTAGTTTTTACAACGCAGTTAGACAGGCGGCTCAACTCCTGAAACTGGTAATTAATTTTTGAGTAAACCCTGAGGAGTGTTGCAAAAAAATGTCTGAAGATACAAAAAAAGTGATTTACTCAATGATCAGGGTAAGTAAATTTTATGATAAAAAACCAGTTCTCAAGGATATTTCCCTATCCTACTTTTACGGTGCAAAAATAGGAGTTCTCGGCCTTAACGGCTCGGGAAAGAGTACTCTTCTTAAAATCCTGGCAGGTATTGACAATGAGTACAATGGGGAGACAATCCTCTCAAAAGGCTTTACTGTGGGATACCTTGAACAGGAACCTCTGGTTGATGAGAATAAAACAGTAAAAGAGATAGTTGAACAGGGTGTGCAGGAGACTGTAGATCTTATTAATGAGTATGAAGCAATCAGTGAAAAATTTGCAGAACCCATGTCTGATGATGAGATGGACAAACTTATCCAAAGACAGGGAAACCTTCAGGAAAAGCTTGATCACCTTGATGCATGGGATCTTGATGCAAGGCTTGCCATGGCCATGGATGCTCTTCGATGCCCTCCCCCTGAAACTTCTGTAAAAATTATATCCGGCGGAGAAAAAAGGCGTGTTGCACTTTGCAGACTGCTTTTGCAAAAGCCTGACATTCTTCTTTTAGATGAGCCCACAAACCATCTTGATGCTGCATCAGTTGCATGGCTTGAGGAGCATTTAAGCAGGTACCAGGGAACTGTAATAGCTGTAACCCATGACAGATACTTTCTTGACAATGTTGCAGGATGGATTTTAGAGCTTGACAGAGGAGAAGGCATCCCCTGGAAGGGAAATTACTCTTCCTGGCTTGAACAGAAACAGAACAGACTGAAAAAAGAATCAAAATCAGAAAGCAAGCGGCAGAAAACCCTGGAAAGGGAACTTGAATGGATAAAAATGTCCCCCAAGGGCAAACGCTCCAAATCAAAGGCCAGGATAACTTCCTATGAAAACCTCCTTAAACAGGACGTAAGCGAACAGGAAAAAGATCTGGAAATTTTCATTCCACCAGGACCAAGACTTGGAGACAAGGTTATTGTTGCAGAAAACATATCCAAAGCTTTTAACGACAAACTCCTTGTTGATAACATGAGCTTTATCATACCTGCCGGTGGAATCATTGGAATTGTGGGGCCAAATGGTGCAGGAAAATCAACGCTGTTTAACATGATAACAGACAGGGACAAACCTGATTCCGGCACAATTGAGCTTGGAAAAACTGTAAAAATTGCATATGTGGATCAGGATAGAAATATCCTTGACCCTGAAAAGAGCATATGGGAGGTTATCTGTGGTGGACACGACTCCATACTTCTTGGAGGCAGGGAGATCAACTCAAGGGCCTATGTTTCAAAATTCAATTTTTCCGGTTCAGATCAGCAGAAAAAAGTGGGAGTTCTCTCGGGAGGAGAACGAAACCGTGTCCACCTGGCCAGAATGCTTAAAGAGGAGGCAAACCTTCTGCTCCTTGATGAGCCCACCAATGACCTTGATATAAACACCTTAAGAGCACTTGAAGAGGCTCTTGAAAACTTTGCGGGGTGTGCCATTGTAATCAGCCATGACAGATGGTTCCTGGACAGAATTGCAACCCATATTCTGGCATTTGAAGGAAACAGCCAGACCTTTTTCTATGAAGGGAGTTATTCTGATTATGAAAAAGATAGAAAAAAGAGGCTTGGCATAAAATCAGACCAGCCGGAAAGAATCAAATACAGACAGCTGACCAGATAGTCAATGGGACTTTATTCAATCCATATTGCAGTTTTTCTATTTGGATTTTCAGGACTTTTTGGTAAATTTCTCCTGATAAGCCCGATCCTCATTGTTTTTGGAAGAACTTTTTTTGCTGCGGCAGCACTTTTACCGTTAATTTTTTATATAACTGCCACGGGCAGAACTCTTTACATATCGTTCTGCCCACAACAAAGCATGAAACTACGGTTTAGTTATCCAGAGTTTCATATAAAAACTCCGTTCAAAAAGGAGAATCCTTTTAAAAAAAAAGTTCTTCTTCTTTATATGCTCCAGGGAGCTCTCCTTGCCGTACACTGGTGTTCCTTTTTTTATTCCATACAGATCTCAACCGTTGCTGTCGGGCTGCTTACCTTTTCAACGTTCCCTCTCTTTGTAACATTTATGGAACCCATCTTTTTTAAAGAAAAACTTATCTTTTCTGACATTGCAGCAGCATTTGCGGTATTTGCCGGCCTTGTACTTGTTCTCCCTGGTTTTGATTTTTCCAGGGCACCGGTTAAAGGAGCTTTCTGGGGTATATTTTCAGGATTCACATTTGCCATGTTAGCCATTGCAAACCGAAAAAATGTGGAAAAAGAGAGCCCCCTTGTTGTGGCGTTCAGCCAGAATTTCTTTGCCGCAACAGCTCTTTTGCCTGCCATTATATACTTATCACCTGACATGCCGGGCCGAACTGACATCCTCCTGCTTGCTGGTTTAGGAATCATTTGTACAGCACTGGCCCACACCCTTTTTATAAAATCCCTGATTCACATCAAAGCCCGCACAGCCGGCATTATCACAGCTTTAGAACCTTTATACGGAATCATTCTTGCCTTTTTTATCCTCAATGAAACACCTGGCTTAAAAACAGTGGCAGGAGGAATTCTGATAATAACTGCAACAACCATTGCAATGTCTCTTCATAAAAAAAATAGTTAATCTACCCCGGCAGCAGTTT
>JAYEHB010000203.1:0-2149 GCA_034659375.1 Thermodesulfobacteriota bacterium | reverse complement strand
TGATGTTTGTGGGGGAAGATCTTGAAGTTCTTTCCATTGCGTCCAGAAAAGAAGAAGCTGCCTGGAAAGCTCCGGCAGTTGCTGATGTGGTTTTAAGGAAGGATTTTGAAAAAACTGGTGACGAGACCATTGCCGAGGTGCTTGACACAGCAGCCGGTTTTGATATAAGCCATACGGAAAAGGGAAGTGTTCCATTTTTAAGGGGTGTTCCTGATTCAGCATTGATTCTCTATGATACCGTTCCTTTAGGCTCTGGTGTCAATAAAACTTTTCATTATATTGACCATGAAACATCCCTTGCCTCCATCAAGAGAATCGAGATTATCAGGGGTGCAGGTTCAGTCCTCTGGGGGCCTGATGCTTTTGCCGGGGTTGTAAATGCAGTTCCCATGACAGGAAAAGATCTCAATGGTTTTGAGACGGGAGTCAGTTTTTCACTTAATGGTCTTTCCGGTCACTCTGACAATATCAGTTCAGGCAGCTCAGGTGATTCAGGATTTGCCTATGTAAATCATGGAGCAGACCATGGTTCGTGGAACTCATTTTTATCCTTTTCCGGCGGAAAAGTTAAAGAGGATGCTGCAACCTGTAATGTCGTTAATTTCTGGAAAGGTCAGGACAAGGGCGATGCTGTTTTTGTGGAGGATCGGTATGGTGAGAAAAAGCCCGGTGATTCCCATTATGTTGAGTTTTATTCAAGTTTTGCATTTCAAGATTGGCTGACCCTTTCTGCAAGGCTTTCAGATAATACAAAGGCCTTTTCAGTTTCAGACTGGTCAGGGGATTATATCTGGGAAGAGAAGATATCTGCTCCCACCCAGACATTTAAAATTGAAATTTCAAAGGATACCGGTCTTAATTCAGGCATAAGATTTACCGGGTATTATACTAAAACCGATCTTACCCACGAGATAATTGACCGTGAATTTGACCAGACAGAAGAGTCCTTCTATGGGGAGTTGATCCATGACAGATCTTTTTTTACCTCAAAGGGACTGCTGACAACCGGGATTTCCTGGAGAAACACAGAGTTTAAAGATATTCCTGTATGGAATGGTTTTATGCCGGATTATTTCACCATGGATAATCCCAAGCTGCTTCCTTCTGTTGAGGAAAAGGATTATGAGAATAGTCTTTTCTCATTTTTTGGGCAGTACCGCCATGGCTTTAAGGATATTGAACTCTGGGCAGGTGCAAGGACTGATTTCCATGATAAGTTCCAGGATAAAACAAGTTTCAGCTGGGGAGCTTCTTACAATATATCCCCGACCATGATTATCAAAACTATATATGGAACCGCCTATAGAACACCCTTTGCAAAACAGATGGAAGTCCAGGAAAATCTTAAGCTTGAAAAGATTGAAAATATGAATTTTCAGATTGCCTTTAAGCCCGGCAAAGAGAAAAAAATATCTTTAACCCTTTTCAGGAATGGAATTGACAACCATGTGATTGAGGATTCCTATGCAGGAGCAGGCCTTTCAAAGCCAAACAGCCAAATCATTTACGGTGCTGAATTAGAGTGTGATTACAGATTTTCCAGGAGTCTGTCTGTTTCCTCAGATTTTACTCTTCTTACCAACAGCGGTGCAGATGAGACCTGGCTTTATTTGCATCACAAAGAGTATGACGAACCAATCTATTACAATCTGCAGTATGATTACAATGCCGGGGCAGACACCATGTTTAATTTTGCTCTTTCCTGGGATTTTACAGAAAACATCACAATTACTCCCCAACTTAAATATTTTTCCAAAAGAGTTCTCTACTCTCCAAAGGAGGATATAACAAAACAGTGTGATGCAGCCTGGCTTCTGGATTTGAATCTTCAGATAAGAGATGTTTTTCCCTTTGACATTGATTTTTACATGGAAAATATTGCAGATACTGATTTTTATGAACCCGGCTCCTATTCCATAATTAAAGGCAGGCCCTTTACGGCGGGAGTTAAACTAAAAATGAGATGGTAAAAGGGGAATGATGGTAATAAGGGAAACAGGGATTGTGATTTTAGTAACCGTTTACGGGCTGTTTTTCTGTCAACCACATTCCTTTTCTGACCAAATCTGGTCAGATATGACCATGCTTCTGCCATGGCCTGGGAGAGGTCAGACCTGCGTTATGGCCTGACCCCATTTGAATTCACAAA
>JAYEHB010000202.1:0-9497 GCA_034659375.1 Thermodesulfobacteriota bacterium | reverse complement strand
GACTGTAATTTCTCAATCCTGTGCTTAAGCTCTTTTAAAGGCACTCCCTTTTTGTAGGATTCCATATATTCTCACCCCCTGAAAATCAATTATGAATTTTCAATTATCAATTATCAATTATCAATTTTCAATTTTCAATTTTCAATTTTCAATTAATTGTTAAGCCTGACCCCTCCGTTGTTCCTGCAATCAAGATATATGGCCGACGTTAGAACCAAACCCCCATAGTGGTATCACTTGAAACTGCGTGGGATCAGGTCTATTGATAAGAGTGTACCCTTTTTTGATTAACCGGGGGAAATGGCTGCCATGAAACCTCACCCCCCGCCCCTCTCCATGATTGGAGAGGGGGGAGAATAATTCAAAAAGGGTACACTCTATTGATAATCGTAAAAGCCCTTTCCTGTTTTTCTTCCAAGCCAGCCTGCCTCAACATACTTTCTCAAAAGAGGACATGCTCTGTATTTGGAATCTTTGAAACCATCGTACAAAGTCTCCATTATTGCAAGGCATGTATCAAGACCGATGAGATCCGCAAGTTCAAGGGGGCCCATGGGATGGTTCATTCCAAGTTTCATGACAGTATCAATATCTTCAGGTTTTCCAACACTCTGGTAAAGACAGAAAACTGCCTCGTTTATCATGGGCATGAGGATTCTGTTGGCAATAAACCCTGGAAAATCATTGGCCTCTGCAGGAGTTTTACCAAATTTCTGACAGAGATCCCATGTGGTATCAAAGGTCTCTATGGATGTTGGAAGCCCTTTGATAACTTCAACAAGCTTCATCACAGGCACAGGATTCATAAAATGCATGCCTATAACCTTGTCAGGCCTGTTGGTTTTTGCGGCAATTCTGCCAATGGGAATGGATGATGTGTTTGTGGAAAGAATAACATGGGAAGGACATATCATGTCCAGATCCTCAAAAATCTTAAATTTCAGATCCTCTCTTTCCACCGCAGCCTCAACAACAAAATCAACAGATTGCATATCTTTAAGATCCGTTGTTGTATCTATTCTGCCAAGAATTGCTCTTTTTTCAACATCGTCAAGCTTTCCTTTTTTAACACTTCTCTCAAGATTTCTTGTAATTGCTGCAATACCTTTTTCAGTAAAATCATCCTTGATATCGCTCATCAAAACGTCCATGCCGCTGGCAGCGACCACCTGAGCTATTCCGTTTCCCATCTGTCCTGCACCGATTACACCAAATTTTTTAATATCCATTATCTTCTCCTTAAGCTGAGTGTATTGACTTTGATCAATATAACTGCCACGGGCAGACCTGATCTTTCACCTCGGTTTGCCCACAACAAAGCATGAAAGTCATTTGATTCCAAATAGTTGAAAGGACTTTCATATAAACCCTGCTCCGGCCATACCGGTTTATCTGTTTATCTGTTTATCTGTTTATAACAAGGGCCACTGCTTCCCCGCCGCCAAGGCAGAGAGATGCAAGCCCTTTTTTCGCATCTCTTTTCTCCATTTCATAAATAAGCGTTGTTAAAACCCTGGCACCACTGGCTCCAATGGGATGCCCCAAAGCCACACTGCCGCCATTAACATTAACTTTTGCCTGATCAAGCTCAAGAACCTTGTTAATACCTGTGGAGCTTCCGGCAAAAGCCTCGTTGATCTCAAAAAGATCAATATCAGATATTGAGACACCTTCTTTTTTTAAAACCTTGGGGATTGCATAGATGGGAGCCATGAGAACATATTTCATATCAATACCAAAGGAAGCCTGGGCTCCTATTTCACAGAGAATTTTACATCCCAGCTCCTCAGCCTTATCTTTGCTCATTACAACGACCGCAGAGGCTCCATCACTGATTATGGAGGCATTTCCAGCAGTTCCAACACCACCTTTTTGAAATGCTCCCCTCATTTTTGACAGGATCTCATAACTTGTATCCTTGGGACACTCGTCTGTATCAAAAATTAATGGATCACCTTTTCTTGTTGGAATCTCAACGGGGGCAATCTCATCCTTGAATCTCCCTGATTTAATAGCTTTTAAGGCTTTTTCATAAGAAAAAGCTGCAAACCTGTCCTGATCTTCCCTTGAAACTCCCCATTTTTCAGAACATAGCTCATTGGATATACCCATGTGAAAATCATTTACAACATCCCAGAGACCGTCATGAACCATGTGATCCTCAATTTTACCAGTCCCCATGCGGTATCCCCATCTGCCCTTTTCAAGATAGTATGGGGCAATGCTCATATTTTCCATTCCCCCTGCCACAACCACATCAGCATCCCCGCATTGTATGGCCTGGGATGCCAGCATAACAGCCTTAAGAGAAGAGCCGCAAACTTTGTTAATTGTTATTGCCTCAACTTCCCAGGGCAAACCGGCCTTTACAACGGCCTGTCTGCCTGGATTCTGACCGTAACCGCAGGGAAGGACCATACCCATTATACATTCATCAATATCTTTTTTATCAATATTTGCACGGTTAATGGATTCATTTATTACATGGGCACCAAGATCAGTTGCCCCGATTTTACTTAAACTACCTCCAAAACTTCCAAGAGGGGTCCTTACAGCACTTACTATTACAGCTTTTTTCATATTAATATCTCTCCATATGAACAATTGTTAATAAAAGAAATTGCAATTGTGAATTTTCATTTTTCATTTTCCATTTTCATTTTCCATTTTCATTTTCCATTTTCAATTTTCATTACATATTGCGTCTGTACTTACCCCCAACGTCATAAAGAGCGCCGGTAATAGTTCCAAGGGAACAGACTTTAACTGTCTCCATAAGCTCAGCAAACATATTACCGCCTGCCAGGGCTGTCTGCTGCAATTTTTTCAAAGCTTTATCACTCTTTTCCATGTTTTTCTCCTTAAAATTTGCAAGCCTCTCTAACTGGGAATTTTTCTGTTCCTCTGTGGATCGTGAAAGTTCAATACATGACATGGCCTCTTCATAATCAGCATCAGGATCTTCAAAGGTATTCACCCCAATCAAAGGCAGATCACCTGAATGTTTGAGATGTTCGTAATATATGGATTCCTCCTGGATTTTACCCCGTTGGTAACCTGATTCCATAGCCCCTAACACACCACCCCTTTCAGTGATTCTCTCAAATTCTGTAAGAACAGCCTCCTCCACAAGATCTGTAAGTTCATCAACAATAAAACTTCCCTGGAGAGGATTTTCGTTTTTAGCAAGGCCCCATTCCCTGTTAAGTATTAGCTGAATTGCCAGGGCACGCCTTACAGACTCACCAGACGGAGTTGTAATGGCTTCGTCAAAGGCATTGGTGTGCAGACTGTTGCAGTTGTCATAAACAGCACAAAGAGCCTGGAGTGTAGTTCTGATATCGTTGAACTGAATATCCTGGCTGTGCAGGGACCTTCCTGAAGTCTGGATATGGTATTTCAACTTCTGGGATTGCTCATTTCCTTTATAAAGCTTTTTCATGGCTATGGCCCAGATTCTCCTGGCAACCCTTCCCATCACTGTATATTCAGGGTCCATTCCATTGGAGAAAAAGAATGAAAGTGAAGGTGCAAACGTATCAATTTCCATGCCCCTTGAAAGATAATACTCCACAAAGGTAAACCCGTTGGAAAGGGTTAAGGCAAGCTGGGTTATGGGATTTGCTCCGGCCTCGGCAATGTGATACCCTGAAATGGAAACTGAATAAAAATTTCTAACAGCATTGTCATTAAAATACTGTTGAATATCACCCATCATTTTTAAAGCAAACTCTATGGAAAAAATGCAGGTATTCTGACCCTGATCCTCTTTAAGGATATCTGCCTGGATAGTTCCCCTTACACTTGACATTGCCGTTTGTTTTATCTCGGCACTTTCCTTGGCATCAGGCTCTTTTCCATATTCCTCTTTAAACTTATCCATCTGCTGTTCTATGGCAGTATTCATAAACATGGCCAGCATCATGGGAGCAGGCCCGTTAATTGTCATGGATACTGATGTATTGGGTGCACAGAGATCAAAACCGCTGTAGAGAACCTTTGCATCATCTATGGTACAGATACTCACACCTGCATTACCTATTTTACCGTAAATATCAGGACGTGTTTCAGGGTCATATCCGTAAAGGGTGACAGAATCAAATGCTGTGGAAAGACGTTTTGCAGGATAAGCCTGGGAAAGAAGTCTGAACCTGTTGTTTGTATCAAAGGGGCCGCCCTCTCCTGCAAACATTCTTGTGGGATCTTCGTCAACACGTTTTAAGGGGAACACCCCTGCGGTATAAGGAAAACTTCCCGGCACATTTTCCCTTCTCATCCATTTTAAGGCTTCTCCCGGGTCTTTGTACTTTGGAACAGCCACCTTGGGAATTTTTGAATGGCTCAGGGATTCTGAATAAAGGGGCAGTCTGATCTCTTTATCCCGAACCTTATATGTCAACTCATCCTTAGAATAGATCTTTTGTACATTTTCCCACTCTTTAAGCAGATCATCAGTTTCTTTGTCAATTTTGCTTTCAGCACCTTCTATAGCCTGTTTCAGCTGTTCAACAACCTGATCAATATCATCTGGAAAGGCTTTTTCAAGGGTTTGCTGAGTCTGCTCAAGATGCCATCTGTCACGCACAGCTTCTGCCTGGCCTTCTGTAATTTTATGATAGCTGCGCACAGTATCTGCAATTTCTGCCAGGTATCTGGTTCTATCTGTAGGAATTATTATGGTTTTTGATGTTGAAAATTTTGTATCGGTTACTGGAAGAGAAGAGTTAAATGTTAAACCTGTTTTTTCCTTCAGCAGCTTCAGAATCCCATGGTAAAATGCAGTAACACCATCATCATGGAATTTGGAGGCAATGGTACCAAATACCGGCATATCTTCCAGGGGTTTATCCCATGCCTGCCTGTTTCGCTGCACCTGTTTTTGTACATCCCTTAAAGCATCTTCACTGCCCATTTTTTCAAATTTGTTGATAACCACAATATCCGCATAATCCAGCATATCTATCTTTTCAAGCTGGGACGGGGCACCATACTCAGAAGTCATTACATATATGGCTATATCAACAAGATCAACTACCCTTGAATCGCCCTGGCCAATACCTGCTGTTTCCACAATAACAATGTCATACCCTGCGGCCTTTACAACCTCTATTGCCTCGGGAAGTGATTGTGGAAGCTCAGACTGGGACTGCCTGGTTGCCAGGGAACGCATATAAACACGGCCGGTCTCAATGGAGTTCATCCTTATTCTGTCCCCAAGAAGAGCTCCGCCTGTTTTTCTTCTGGAGGGATCACAGCTTAATACAGCAACATTAACCCCCTTGAGATCCATTAATATCCTTAAAATAAACTCATCAGTCAAAGAAGATTTACCTGCCCCGCCTGTTCCTGTAAGACCTATAACAGGAGATTTTTTCTCACCTTTTATTTTGGCAAGCTCTTTAAGAATCTCTCCAAGAGAGCCGTCATCTCTTGCCTTTGCATTCTGAATCGCAGTTATGAAATTTGCAGTTACATATTTTTCATCAACGTTAAGTCGTGAGTAGTCTAAGGATTTATAATCAACTGTTGAAAAATCCATTCTTTTAATCTGATCATTAATAATTCCCTGGAGCCCGATTTTTGCTCCATCGTCAGGAGAGTAGATTCTTGTAACACCATACTCCTCAAGCTCCTTGATCTCAGCAGGAACAATAACGCCCCCGCCGCCCCCAAAAACCTTTATATGGGACGCATTTTTCTCTTTAAGAAGATCAACCATATATTTAAAAAATTCAACATGGCCGCCCTGGTAACTGGAGACAGCAAGTCCCTGGGCATCCTCTTCAATGGCTGCGTCAACAACTTCGTTTGCAGACCTGTTGTGTCCAATGTGAATCACCTCTACACCTGAATCCTGAAGAATCCTTCTCATGATATTTATGGATGCATCATGACCATCAAAAAGAGCTGTTGCAGTTACCACCCTTACAGCGTTTTCAGGATTATAAACATCGGCAGAAATAGTCATTATTTCTCCTTTATATTGAAAATTATTGATTATTTTGGCGTAAATATTCGGCTTATACTGTAAATGTTTACGCCATTATTTCCCTTTATCCTTAAATATCAGACCCAGGACAAATTGAGTCTGATATTTAATATAACTTTCTATGGTAAATTCTTTTGCCAGGTGCCAGCGTCTAAAAGCCCACATGTGACCAAGAACAGAAATATTATGCCCCACAAGACTTATGGTTGTTTTATCCATTCTGGGTAAATCACCTTTTCCTGAAAGACAATTTAGCGCATCAATAAATATCTGGGTAATTATGAGCTCATTTTCCAGAACCTTACTCTTCCATTTTGCAGGAAGAAACTGGGTTACCTGATACATGAGAATCACAGGATCCATCATTTTATCACACACCAGAAAATACTCCCTGATTATCTCAGCAATGCTTGCTTTGCCATCTTCAGCCCCTTTAAGAGCATCCTCCACAGCCTTTTCAACCTCTGTATGAATTGCCTGGCACACAAGATAAAGTACATCCTCCTTGGAACCAACATACTCATAAAGGGAGCCTATGGAAAAACCTGCAGCCTTTGCTATCATCCTTGTGGTGGTCTTATGATATCCATGTTCCACAAAAAGATGAACAGTGGAATCAACAATCTGCTTTCTTCTCTCCCTGACCAGATCAGGATTTTTTATCTGGGTCGGCACATCGGCATGGCTGCAGTTTTTTTCTATTTTTTTACGTGTGACCTTCGGGTTATTCTTCAAGTTATGGTACTCCATTATTGTAATTTCATTTTTTTCATTCTTCGTTAGTGACAGACCGTTCTGCCACGGGGGTTTGACACAATTCGATTACAAAAACCCATCTATCCGAAAGAAACTATAAAAAATATGATCGAGCGCTCGGTCATATATGGAATTACATGTAAAATTTTATCTTGTCAAGTAATTAGTGGTTGAACGGCTCCTCTATGCATTCTTCAGACATTGATTATCATTTTCATGCCTGTAATATACCCTGACAAACCACTCACACCTAATTTTTTCAAAAAAAGATTTGACAAATGAGATTCAACAAATATAGTATTAATCAAAAATAGACTGAGCGCTCGGTCACATATAGACAGGGTTTGATAAATTTCACTTACAGACCCGGAAAAAGCGTAGTACGTCTTTAACCCAGATTTTAAGTTTTATCCAGATTAACCATATTCATAAGGAGGAGGCAGGGTGGATTTTGATCTTACTAAAGAGCAGCAGATGATACGCAAAGAGGTAAGAAAATTTGCCGTAAACGAGATTGCACCCATTGCAGGAGAGCTGGACGAAAAAGAGGAATTTTCGTCTAAACTTACCCGAAAAATGGGAGAGATAGGTCTTTTTGGCATGTTTGTATCTGAAGAGTATGAAGGCCAGGGCATGGATTATATTTCATACATAATTGCAGTGGAAGAGATAGCCAGAATTGACGGTTCCCAGGCTGCAACCATTGCTGCCGGCAACTCCCTTGGGATTGGTCCTCTCTACTATTTTGGCACGGAAGAGCAGAAAAAAAAATATCTTCCAAAGCTCTGTGCAGGAGAAGGACTCTGGGGTTTTGGGCTCACAGAACCAACAGCAGGCTCTGATGCCGGCGGCAGCAAAACAACGGCTGTGCTGGATGGTGATGAATGGGTAATCAACGGCTCTAAAATTTTTATAACCAATGCAGCCTGCGACATGACCATGGGAGTGACTGTCCAGGCAAAAACAGGAATAAAAGAGAATGGCAGACCTGAGTACTCCTGTTTTATTGTTGAAAGCGGGACTCCCGGCTTTAAAGCAGTAGCCATGCACAAAAAAATGATGTGGCGGGCATCCAATACTGCAGAGCTCTACTTTGATGATGTAAGAGTTCCAAAAGAGAATATTCTGGGAAAACAGGGTGATGGTTTTCACCAGATGTTAAAAACCCTTGATGGCGGCAGGCTTTCCATAGGCTCCATGGGGCTTGGGGGAGCCCAGGGAGCCTATGATATAGCTTTAAAATATGCTAAAGAACGACAACAGTTTAACCAGCCCATTTCAAAATTCCAGGCAGTTGCATTTAAACTTGCAGACTGTGCCATGGAGATTGAATGTGCCAGAAATCTTATGTACAAGGCATGCTGGCTTAAGGACAATAAAAGAGCCTTTGAAAAAGAGGCTGCCATGGCAAAACTCTACTGTTCAGAACTTATGGGCAGGGTGGCAAACCATTCCGTTCAGATCCACGGCGGATACGGGCTTATGAAGGAGTACAATGCGGAAAGATTCTACCGTGACCAGAAACTCCTGGACATAGGTGAAGGAACTTCTGAAGTTCAGAGATTAGTTATTTCAAGATATATTGGATGTTAACAACAATTAATGGAGGCAAAGTAAATGAAAAAACCTGATATTAAAATAGGAAGCACAACCATAGGTAATCTTGTTGATATTCTGGCTGACAATATTGGCGACAACAGTGCACTTGAATATAATTCTCTGGACATTAAATATAATTTTAAAGAATTCCGGGATGTTTGTGATGATGTTGCAAAAGGTCTTATGGCACTTGGTATTAAAAAAGAAGAAAAGGTTGCCATATGGGCAAACAACCTGCCTGAATGGGTCTATACCCAGTATGGCAGTGCAAAAATGGGGGCTGTTCTTGTAACAGTAAACACCAGTTACAGAAGCTCAGAGCTTGAATATCTGCTGAAGCAGTCTGATGCCACAACCCTTATTCTCACAGGCGGAGTAAGGGACGCTGATGAATACATCAAAATAATAAACAAGGTATGCCCCACCTTAAAGGACAGCGAGCCTGGAAAACTTGACAATAAGGAACTTCCCTTTCTTAAAAAGATCATCTATCTTGGTAAAGATAAAATACCTGGAATGTACAACTTTGCTGATGTTATTGAGATGGGCAAAAAAATCTCTGATGATGAATTAAAACAGAGGCTTGATTCACTTCACCCCGACGATGTAATAAACATGCAATATACATCAGGAACCACAGGATTTCCAAAGGGTGTCATGCTGTCACACACAAATCTTATAGGTAATGCACTGAGCATGGCAGAGTGCATGAACCTCACCCCTGATGACGCCATGTGCATACCTGTTCCGTTTTTCCACTGTTTTGGATGCGTAATCGGAACTTTGTGCTGTATGGTTTCAGGAACAACCATGGCTCCTGTTGTGGCATTTACTCCGGTTGATGTGCTTGAAACAATAGAGGCATCAAAGTGTAATGCTCTGCTTGGTGTTCCCACAATGTTTATTGCAGAATTTGAAGAAATGGATCAAAAGAAATATGACACATCAAGTCTGCGCACCGGAGTAATGGCAGGCGCAACATGTCCGGTTGAGGTTATGAAAAAAGTTATCTCCCAGATGGGTGCAGATGAGATGACCATAGTCTATGGCCAGACCGAAGCATCTCCGGGAATAACCCAGACAAGGGACAATGACTCCTTTGAGATCAAAACATCCACAGTTGGGCGAGCTCTTCCCAATGTTGAAGTAAAAA
>JAYEHB010000201.1:6294-9502 GCA_034659375.1 Thermodesulfobacteriota bacterium | reverse complement strand
TTTCTGCCCTTTAGGGTATGCCCTTTACTCAACAAAAAGATTCAGTGAATCAATAAATTCAGGATCATCATTTTCAATGATCTTTACAATCTCTTTATGCATACGCTTTTTATGCTCCCCAAATATCCCTCTTTTTTTATGAAATGTCTTTGCAAAACCCAGAACATCATTTAACAGACCTTCAATATCCGCACTTGCCTTTTCAATAATGTGGTGCTCTTGAAGTTCGCTTGCTGTAACACGTCTGCCGGTAAGCTTCATTTCATTAAACTTATATTCAGGCACAGCCTTTCTGACAAATGCTATCATCCCTGGAAGAAATGGAATACTTAAGTCAACTTCAGGAAAACAGAAATAGCCCCGATCCTCTTTCATGAATCTGAAATCACACGCACATGCCAACATGGCACCATTACCAAAGGCATGACCATTAATGGCTGCTATCACAGGCAGGGGCATGAGAAGAATCCTTGTAAAAACCCTGTTCATTCCATACATAAACGACTTTATGCTGTCAAAATCAGACTCATTAAATTTATTACCCAGCCATTCAACATCAATTCCCTGGGAAAAATTTTTCTCATCAGAAGATGTCAGCACCATTGAAGAGACCTCTTCATCTGCCAAAATCTCATCAAAGAGTCGATTCATCTCATCTGCAAATGCAAGATTTTGTCTGTTGGCTCCATTTGTCATCCTGAGAACTGCAACAGAGTCATCCTTTTCCCATTCCATAATTGCCATAAGAACCTCCTTAGTTTTATTTACATATAAGCCGAAAATTTACTATTCTTTTATACAACCGGCATACCCTAAAGGGCAGAAACTGGCCGGAGCATGGTTATCTGGTGCCTGAGCCATTTTCACCCCATCTAAAACATCACAAAAATCACAAATTCACAACAAAAATAAAAATTATCATGGTGAACCCTGATTTTTTTGCATTTTGTTGTGGACTCCTTAACTGTGATATGGTAGCGAATATCTACTAAGGGCCACAAAAATACTAAAGCATATTATTAACAGGACAAACGATGAATATCAAATGCTGGGGTTCCAGAGGCTCAGTATCTGTCTCTGGTAAAGAATATCTAAAATATGGGGGAGACACAACCTGCATAGAGATTATTGCAAACAGTGGTGAAACTGTAATAATAGATGCTGGAACAGGAATACGCAAACTTGGAACAGACCTTGTTTCCGGGGGAAAAAGCCAATATTACCTTCTTTTTACCCATGTACACTGGGATCACATTGCAGGTTTTACTTTTTTTAAACCGCTTCTATATAAAAACAGATCCATTGAGATACAGAACAACATATTCTCAAATATCCATGTAAAAGATATTCTTAACGATTTAACAAAACCTCCCTTTTTTCCTGTTACCATGCAGGATTTTAACTCCACAATTACATTCAGAGATGATTTAACAGGCAAATTCTCCATTGGTTCTCTTGATATAGAGACAATCAGGCTAAGCCATCCAGGAGGAGGGAATGGATACAAATTCACTGAAAACAACAGATCCTTTGTTTTTCTTACTGACAATGAACTTAATTTTGACCACCCGGGCAGCAGCGGCTTTGATTCATTTTTAAATTTTGCAAAAAATACTGACATACTGTTTCATGACGCTGAATTCACACCTGAAGAGTATCTGTCAAGAAAAAAATGGGGCCACTCTTCCTATACAGATGTCCTTGACCTTGCATTAAAAGCAAATGTTAAAAAACTGGGTCTTTTCCACCTGAATCAGGAAAGAGAGGACAGAGAAATGGATAAAATTGTGGTTGAATGCAGAAAAATCATAACACAGAACAACTCTTTACTTGACTGCTTTGGTGTTGCAAGCGGCATGTCATTTATGCTATAGCCTCTTCAATGTTAAAAAAAACCTTTTTCAATATATCCTCTACCATCAAAATCATGCTCTCCTGGAAAATGGTTGTCATGTTCTTTTTTGGTTTTATCTCAGGCTTTCCCTACTATGTTGTAAAAGATGTATTAAAAGCCTGGATGACCGATGTTAATGTTGATCTTGCAACCATTGGTCTTTTCTCAGCCGTTACCATGCCCTATACCCTTAAATTCATCTGGTCACCTGCCATGGACAGATTTGTCCCCCCGTTTTTAGGAAGACGCCGGGGCTGGATACTTATTGCCCAGATAGCTTTAATAATAACAATTGCACTCTTAGGACAGTTTGATCCCAACAGATCCCTGCAGTGGATTGCAATTGTTGCCCTGGCAGTATCCTTTTTTGGAGCAACCCAGGATATTGCCCTTGATGCGTTTAGAAGAGAGTATCTTACAGACCAGGAGTTAGGTTTTGGTACTGGAGTCTGGATGAATGCCTGGCGTCTTGGAATGTATATTTCAGTAGGTTTTTCCTTTCTGGCTGCAGATTCAAATGTAGGATGGGGAAATATTCATATTCTCCTCGCTTTTATGATGATAATTGGAATATTAACAACAATACTTGTTCCGGAACCCGTTGTTAATGCACCACCGCCGGCTTCAATAAAGGATGCTGTGATTGAACCCTTTGTTGATTTTTTAAAACGCCGGGGCATTCTGTTTATCCTGGCATTTATTCTGCTTTATAAGCTAGGGGACAACATGGCAGGAGCCATGAATATTCCTTTTATTTTAAAACAGGGATTTACCAAGACTGAATACTTTGTAATTGTAAAAGGTGTTGGCATGGCTGGACTTTTTGGAGGTGTGCTTGTGGGCGGTGCCTTAATGGTGCGCTTGGGCATTGCCAGATCTTTATGGATATTTGGAGTATTGCAGGCCATCTCCACAGCATGTTTTGCCCTTCTTGTAAAATTTGACCACACAGGCATTTTATGGGAAAAATATAGTAATCTTTTATTAACAGGCATAGTGGGTTTTGAATTTTTTGCCACGGGCATGGGCCAGGCAGCCTATGCAACATACATGGCCATCCAGACAAATAAGAAATTCACAGCAACCCAGTATTCCATACTCACAAGCCTCATGGCCATACCAGGAACCGTTGCTGCTGCTGCCACAGGTTTTATGGCCCAGGCACTTGGCTGGACGTGGTTTTATTATACCTGTGCACTTATGGCCATACCAGGCATGCTGCTTTTACTAAAATTAGCTCCATGGAGTGCAGCAAATGAAGATATTCATGTAAAAAACTCGTAAGCGTTCACAGGGCACGGCATCTTACATAAG
>JAYEHB010000201.1:0-6194 GCA_034659375.1 Thermodesulfobacteriota bacterium | reverse complement strand
AAAACTCTATTCTTTAAGGAAAAAATGGGATACAATATTCACATCAATCTCTTCAGACTGAACAGTGCCGTATTCATCTTCAAGTTCATCAAAAAGTCTATTAAAAAAACTGTCTAACTTTTTGGTTAACCGCACCTGATCCAGTCCATACTCTTCTGAAAGCCACAAAAAAAGATCCTCTCGTTTTACAACATCAATCTTCCCCTTTTCATCTCCATGAAAAAGTTCTTTAAAAAATCTTTTAAAATCCTCTCCTGCAACAGGTTCCATCAAGGCAGCAAGACTTAACCTGTTCCTTGCCCACATTGTAAGAATAATAATCGTGTAACTTAACCTCCCGTAAAGGGATAAATCAATATCAGGATCAAGAATCTGAACAATCCTGTCAATCTCAATGATCTCTGTAAGTTCTCCTGCTGTCCTCTCTATATCGGAGATAGATGCAAAGTCCCTGTAAAGAACTCCTGCTTTATAATTATCAAAATACAATGGCTTATCAAGCAGCAACCCTCCAACAATACCAACCCACTCCTCTCCAAGAAAACTTAAGGAGAGACTCTTGGCGGAAAGCAAACTTTTTGCATACCATTTTTTTGCTTTTGCCTTTAATTTAAAACCAGTTCCAGACCCTGTTCTAAAAATATCTTCCAGTCTGTATTTTCCTATTACAGCTGCTCCGTTTTCAGGCTCTGCATAGGTTTTCCCGTGGAGAACCTCAATGCCCAGGCTTAAATAACTGCACGCTTTTTGAACAACCTTTTCAAGCTCTCCCTTGTGATGTATCTTTTTTCTGTCAGCAGAAATCAACAGATTTACCAGGGAGGCAAACTCCATCTGCAGATTCAGCAAAATATCATTATCATCAATTAAAGAGAGTGATTTTGCAAAAAGAGTTTCATTAAGAAGCATGGAAGAAGGGTATTGGGGAGGAAGCGGCAGGTCTGAACTATAAATGGATTTTTTTAAATACTTCCCTGTTCGCGGGCGTATATCTTCAGGCTCTGCCGGTTGATAAATACCAACAGCCTCATAAAAAGGAAGAAAGCCCTTTTCAGCAAGCCTTACGTTTTTCAACCTGAACTCCTCTTCTTCGACTTCTGAAGGTATTACAGAACAGCTCTCCATGAGAACAGCCTGAAATACTGAAAGGTCCATCTCTGCAACCAGATTGAGCATCTTCATGATAAGTTCTTCTGAAGTTTTCTGAATATGGTCAATGGCATCCATATCTTCCATTTCTTCCATTTCTTCCATTTCTTGGTTTTCATTTTTTTCTGAATCAGAGCTCTCGTATAAAACTTTGCCAAATCCACTCTCTTTATCAGACTTGCCCTCTTTATTGTGGTAATCTCTCCTGTCATGGGATTTTATATAAAAAACATTGTCAATGGTTGTATAACCATCTCCAAAATCAGAAGGGTCTTCATCATGCTCCCTTATCCTGACATCAATATTTTTAAAAAAATAGTACTCTATAAACTCCGGTTTCTCTTTAATAAGCCATCGCATCAGTCGTTGTGAATCTGCCTTAAAAAGGATATCAAAAAGCCTGGTAACCCGGGGCAAATAAATCCTGTCATTGTTCCACACTTCCACATCCAGAAGATACTCCCACTGTTCTGAAGTGGCAAAGGCCAGAAGAGGCAAAAAATCCTCAGCACCGATATGATGCATGAGAAAATGAATATCCTGATCTGAAAAAGACTGGATCAGCGTTGCCGGCTGATTTGACTGAAGAAGAGTGTCAAGGGCTTGTTCAGCATCAAGGCTTAAAATATCTCTTTGTATCCTTGCAAGTTTCTGCTCTTTTCTTGCAATATTTTCCAGTTTGTAATTATTGGAATCTACCATTTCTATACTCCTCTTTCTCTGCATGCTTTAATATATGGTTCAACATCGACGTGTGATTCAAATTTTTCAAGATAGTTAAGTGCCTGTTTAAACCTGCCCAGGTTCATGAGGCAAACCGCCATACAGATATTTAAATCTTTGTCCTCAGAAAAATATTGAAGTCCTGTTTCAAGTATAGTTACAGCCTTGCTAAATTCTCTTTTTTTCTGCTTTAACATGCCAAGTCCAAGATATGCCCTTGCATTATGACAATATGACAAAGCCCGGTTATAAAGTTTCTCTGCCGTGGCAATGCTGTTCTTTACATCTCTGTTACGGGCATAGTCACCATGGCTGAAAGTCATTGCAAGTCTTGAAAGAAAATCGGCATGGCATGGATAAAGCTCTTTAATATCCATCAGATCAATCTTATCTGCAAATTCTGAAAGATTTGAATAAAAGCTGTTACGCAGTCTTTCTCCAAAATCCCTGATTTTTTCAAAATCAAGGTCATTATCCAGCTGAAACCATGGGATATCCTCAATTTTTTCATTCCAGATATCATCATTAATTTCCCCTCTCTTGATCAACCTCTGATAAAGAGCAGTTCCCGGGAAAAGAACAAGCATATAAAAAAGAGCACCCAGGGGCTTTATGGAAGTAATCAGCTCCATGGTCTGAGCTATTGTCTCTTCACTCTCCTCTGGCGAGCCGTATATAAAATATGCCCTGGTTAAAATCCCATGGGATACTGTCATGTTAAAGGCTTTTATAATCCTCTCTTTTTTAACAGGTTTGCCAAGAATTTTCCTGATCTGTTCAGATCCGCTCTCAACACCAAAACTTATCTGGGTACACCCGGCCATTCTCATCTTAAAGAGAATCTCATGATCCAGAAAATCCACCCTTGAGATGGCAACCCATGTTATATCAAGCCCCCTTGCAATGATCTCATCACATACCTTACTCACTCTTTTTTTATCCATGGTAAATGTATCATCGGATACATAAAAATGGTGAAAGCCTCTTTTTATTAAAAGCTCAATATGATCAACAAACCAGCGATGCGAATGAAACCTGACATTGGCCCTTCCCCAGAATGCAGGAGAACCGCAAAAAGTACAATTTCCAGGGCATCCTCGGGAAAGAGAGAGATGCTGAAGATCAAAATATTTCCCAGGTTTTGGCAGAGAATCAAGATCCTTGATCAACTCTCTTTTTTTTGTTTCACATATTTTCCCATCTCTTTTAAATGCAAGACCTTTTACATGGTCAGGAAAACAGGCATCACCTGATTCAATATACTCCAAAAGCTCAAAAAATGTAAGCTCTCCCTCACCTTTTACAATATAATCAAGAAAAGGACAGGCTGAAAAAAAATGATTGACAAGAAAGGTGGCTCCAACACCTCCAAAAACTGTCTTTACACAGGGATCAATCTCTTTTGCCTGGCTGACAGCTTCCATTGCCGAAAACCGTGTGGAGTTAAGAACTGAAACTCCAACCAAATCAGGTTTTTCCTTTTTTAAAAGATCAGTAAAATATGAAGCAGGAGCGTTTCCATCTGCAAGGTTGACAATTCTGACATTAATATTTTTTTCTTTTAAAAACGCTCCAAGATAGAAGAGTCCCATGGAGACTGAAGAAGAATCTTCATCATCAATTCTTTGATCAAGACAGGCAGGATTTACAAGAAATACTTTCAAACTCACTCCTTAGGGATCTTCCAAAAAATAATCGACGCATCTTGCTTGTCTTTTTGCCCGTCTCCTGCGTTGTGCCAATGAGACATTTACCAAGAAGATACAATCAGCTCATCAAGGCTCCTTTTGGGAACGTGGTGAATACTGTTTTCATCACGCCAGTATTTTATATCACCCCCCGGGCCAAGCTTTTCAAGTCTTACCTCTTCAGCAGATTTCCCAAGGGCAATAACAAGAAGGATCTCTTTTTTTTCATCAATATCAAGAAAACTCCTTAGTTTTTTATGATTTATGGCAGCCAGCATACAGCCTGCAAATCCTTTTTCCCTGGCACCCAGGAGAATTGACTGTGCTGCAATACCATGGTCACACCTGAAATTTCCTGTAATGGTTTTGTCTCCAACTATTACAATATAGGCAGAAGGTTTTTCACCCTCTCCGGGCCCTTTCCAATCCTTAAGATAAGCTGCCCACCCAAGACAGGAGAATATCTCCTGATTCTTCTCTTCATCTGCTGAGATCATATATTTTAAAGGCTGGAGATTACCGGCAGAAGCAGAGAGTCTTGCAAGCTCAACCAGGTCTCTTAAAAATGCAGATTCAACCTTAACACTCTGGTCAAAACGCCTGCAGCTTCTGTTACTCTTTATCAAATCCAATAATGACATGTTTAGCATCCTTGTTGAGAATGTATATCGATCCAGTCCAGAACCTTGTCAAATTCATCTGCAACCTCTTTTAAAGCCCTGCCTCTGTGGCTGACCCTGCTCTTTTCCTCCATGGAAACCTCGGCAAAAGTCTTATTAAACCCAGGATAAAAAAAGAAAGGATCATAACCAAATCCATTCTCGCCGGCAGGTTTGTCTGTAATGATGCCTTCACATTGTCCTTCATAGGTAAGTGCCGGTCCTGTGGGAACTGCAATGGAGATAACACATTGAAAAAAAGCTTTGCGGTTGGTCATACCCTGCATATCTCTGATTAATTTTTCACAATTCTCCTGATCAGTTGCATTCTCCCCTGCATATCTTGCAGATTTCACCCCGGGCGCTCCGTTAAGAGCCTCCACAATAAGACCTGAATCATCAGCCATGGCAGGATACCCAAGCACTTTTGCTGCAAAGGATGCTTTTTTATATGCATTATCATCAAAAGTCTCCCCATCCTCTTCAATTTCAGGTATGGGGCCAAAATCATCCAGATTTTTTATCTTCACGGAAAAACCCTTTAAAAGACCCCTTATTTCCCTTGTTTTACCCTTGTTTCTTGTTGCAAGCACTAATATCTTCAATTTTTTGTACACTCCCTCTGTTAAAAAAAAGGATACCAGGTTATCCTTCAATTGTTAAATTTAAGTTTAAATAATAAATCATGAGTTATTATTTGTAAAGAAACCAAACTTTATATTGCAAAATATTTAAACCCACAGTAAAATAGGTTATGAAAAATCACATTATCTAAGGAGAAAAAATATGAAAAAATATGAAAAAATCTTTGTTATTGCCTGTCTTGCCATGTTTGTAGTTTCCTGTGCAGGAACAACAAACACCCAAAGAAAAACAAAAGAAGGAGTACTTGTTGGAGCAGGTCTTGGAGCTATTTTAGGTCAGGTAATTGGCGGGGACACTGAAGGCACTCTAATCGGAGCAGGTATAGGTGCTGCATTGGGAGGTGTTGCAGGCAGCCAGATTGGAGCTTACATGGATCAGCAGGAGGCAGCACTTAGAAATGCTGTTGCAGCGTCCAATGCAGCAAGCGTCCAGAGAGAGCAAAACATTCTCACAGCTACTTTTAAATCAAATACCTTTTTTAATTTTGATTCGGCAATTCTCAAAACCGGGGCATATTCCGAACTTGACAGAGTTGCACGGGTTTTAAAGGATTATCCCCAGACCAGAATACAGGTGCAGGGACATACAGATTCTAAAGGATCTGAGCAATACAACCTGAGACTGTCACAAAAACGGGCCCAGGCAGTGACCAATGCACTAATACAGAGAGGCGTTGATCCTGTAAGAATTGAAACAATCGGTTTTGGAGAATCACAGCCTGTCTCGTCTAATGCTGCTGCCAACCGACGGGTGACCATTGTAATCACCCCCGTTCAAAGCTAAGGTAACTCGCAATTAAATTCTTAGTTGTCGTGCCATTTTTCTTAAATACATGTTTCAGATAGCATGTCAACTATTTGTCAAGATTAACTGGATATTTGCCATAAGCCATTTTTACGCCTATATCGTCTACATACTGTGGGCAAGCGATGAAAAACACACGATATATGGTATTGAGTTTCTTATGGCAAATACCCATCAAGATTAAAGATTTGACCCCTTTTGTTCATTTGCTGTCCTTTGACCGTCAGTCGATATTTTTGAGTCGGACTTTTGGGTGTATTGGGCTGTGTCATTTCAATTAAATTCAAAGCAAGTGCCGGTTCAAGGTATTTACGAAAAAAATTCATGCGATCTTTTAAGCTTACTTCCTGCATTAGCTGTGATCGGCTTTTTTCACCTTCCATTTTTCCTAGAAGTTGAGTTACTTGCGGGGTTACTTGTGGGGTTACTTGTTCGCTTTGAACATATATCTGCTTTGCTAAAAAGGTTACTGACATAAACCGGGACAGTTTCAAGAAGTATTTGTGGGGTTTGGTTCTAACGTCGG
>JAYEHB010000200.1:0-2155 GCA_034659375.1 Thermodesulfobacteriota bacterium | reverse complement strand
TAACGATTTTTTTGCCAAAGATATCAAAGCAGCTAAAAAGGAAGCAGATGAGGTTATAAGCCTTTCTAAGGGGACAAATAAAAAAATTGGTGATCTTATCATACAGATAATGAAAGAGGTTGATATATATTCAGATTATTTTTATAAAATTGTTGAATCCTGGAAAATAAAAGGACTTGATTCAAACTTAGGACTTCGGAAAAAATTCAGGGATGCTGTTCATAGAATGTCTGACAATGTTATCCATAATGAATTGGATGAGCTGTATTTTGCGTTTTTAAATACAAGAAAGCATGAAAAGGATTTTGTCCGCACTGGAAAATTTCAATTCAAGGAACAACTTCAAAAAGGGGTTGAACAGTGCAGCTTTTTGTTAAAACAAGGTGATTTTACAAAAGATGCAAAAAAAACTCTTAATGAAAAGTTCTCAAATTATGAGAATTTAATAAAAAAATATTTCAGAGCTGCCACCATTGAAAGAATACAGCTCCATGGTAAGCTTAAAACTGCTGCTGAACAGATGGAGCAGGAGATTGGAAAACATTTTGTTCCCAATGCAAGAGCTATGGTTCTTTTAATCAGAAAACATGAAAAAGATTATCTGCTCCGGGGAGATGAAAAGTATATTAAAAAAATCCATAAAGCTCTGGATGATATTACAGAGGGGTACAAAAACGCAGGAGTAGATGAAAAATATGTAACAGAACTTATAAAACTTGTACAGAACTACAAAGATGCCTTTGATGCTCTTCCAAGGGAAAATTTCAAAATAAAAGGTTATATATCCGGTTGTATTGGAAGTTTTCATAAAATTGAGGAGTATGGCAGCAATATCATTCAACTTGCTGAAAAACTTCGGGCGAAAAAGATGGAATTGATGGAGTCAGATGCTGCAAGACTTTCCTCCACAGCCATGGCAATGTCTTTGATTGCACTTGTTTTCAGTATTGTTACTGTCTTTTTTACAATTCGTTCTATTACCGTCTCCTTAAATAAAGGTGTTGATCTTGCCCAGAAAATGTCAGATGGGGATCTTACAGCATCCCTTGACATTGATCAGAAAGATGAAATTGGGGTTCTTGCATCAGCCCTTAACAACATGGCATCAAATCTCTGTAAAATGTTTGGTCAGGTGACAGATGGTGTTGTAATCCTCAGCTCATCTTCAAAGGAGCTCACAGGGATGTCACAACTCATGACCTCAAGTTCTGACCAGTCATCTGAAAAAGCAAACACAGTTGCTGCTGCATCAGAAGAGATGAGTTCCAATATGAATTCCATATCAGCAGCATCGGAGCAGGCTGCAAGTAATCTTAGTCTGGTGGCTTCAGCAACTGAAGAGATGAACTCCACCATAAGTGAAATATCTAAAAATACTGAAAAGGCACGATCAATTTCTGAAAGTGCAGTATCAAAATCAAGAAATACAAATAAAAGTGTTGATGAGCTTGGATTGGCTGCTGTAAAAATCAGTAAAGTAACAGAAACCATAACTGAAATTTCAGAGCAGATCAATCTTCTTGCTTTGAATGCAACCATTGAGGCTGCAAGGGCAGGGGAGGCAGGAAAGGGTTTTGCCGTTGTTGCAGAGGAGATAAAAGCTCTGGCACACCAGACAGCATCAGCCACACATAGTATTAAAGAGAATATAGATGGTATCAGAAACACAACCAGCACCACTGCTGAAGATATTAAGGATATTACCAGCATAATAGATGAGATTAATGAAATAGTGTCATATATTGCCTCGGCAGTGGAAGAGCAGACTGCAACCACAGCCGAAGTTTCAGAAAATATTGCCCAGGCATCCCAGGGGATTAAGGAAGTTAATGAGAACATGGCACAGGGTGCAAGTGTGGCAGGAGAGATTGCCCATGATATTACAGAAATAAGCAGTGCTTCCAATGAAATCGCCAGCACCTCGTCCCAGGTTAATTTAAGTGCTGAGGATCTGGCAAAACTTGGAAAAGATCTGTCGGAAATTGTGGGAAAATTTAAAATTATATAACCGGCATGGCCTAAGGGAGGTGGAAAAAAATAATTACCCATTTTGTTTGTCTTTTTGCCCGTCTTCTACGTTGTGATGACAGGCACATAGCTCACTATGCACCTGCCATCACACCTTGAAGACGAACAAAAATCCTGCACAAAATTT
>JAYEHB010000199.1:0-2159 GCA_034659375.1 Thermodesulfobacteriota bacterium | reverse complement strand
TGAACAATATTAATGTTTTTATCAACTCCCCGGTTAAATAAACAGGTTTTAATTCTCTCTTTTAAAATATTTTCATCCAGACCAGGTTCCAGTGCTTTTTGTTCCAGCAGTTGAAGGGTATGGGATAAAAATCCATGGGCAGATTCAAATCCAGGATCAAGAATTAAATGATATTCAATGAATTTATCAAAGGAAATTTTTTGTATTAAGTGCCTGGATATAGTTGTTTTGCCGGTTCCAATATCACCGATTACAACGTTCACTCCCCGTTTAAGCCGTATGGCAATTTCAAGTTTCTGCAACACTTCAATATGCTGTTTTGACTGGTAGAAAAGTCTTGGATCAGGTGAGTTGGAAAAGGGCTCAATTTTAAAACCAAATAATCTGTAATAATCCATGGGTCAGGGGTGTTTTTTGGCAGCACTAAAGATTTTTTTCTGCAATATGTGGGGAGTGATAAAAATAAGCAACTCTTCCATTTTTTTCTCATTATCAATGCTTTTAAAAAGCCAATTCAATCCAGGGATATCTTTGAGAGCTGGAACCCCTTTTTCCCCATCAGTGCTTTTTTCCTTGCTTAACCCTCCTATTACCGTGGTTTGACCATTAAAAAGAGTGACTGTTGTTTTAGCATTCTTGGTGATAATCGTGGGATTACCATTAACAGGATTGGTAAAATCGAGTTCATCCTTATGAGTTACAATTTCAAGCATTATAATATTATTGTTAACAATATGGGGAATTACCTCAAGTTTTATCACTGCCTCTTTCCACTCTATACTGACTTCATCATCCTCGACAGTTTGAAAAGGAACTTCCCTGCCGCTTTTAATAGTGGCTTTGCGATGATTCAGAGTTGTAATGGATGGTTTGGAAAGGATATTGAGTTTCCCCTCTTCCTCAAGGGCAAGCAGTTGAGTGTACAGGACAAACTCACCTGCTCTCTGGACCATTACTCCCAGTGTCATACCTTCAGCTGCAGCAATCGGCAGATTCACAATATTGCCGTCAGCAGGCATGTAGGGCAGATTTTCAATTAAATTGCCATCATCATTCCGCCGTTCAGGAAAAGGAGTGCCAACTTCTGTCATATTGCCACCAATGGAAGTATTTTCCGCACTGCTTCCCCATGAAGTGCCAAGTCCGCCCCACTGTACTCCCAGTTGCTTTCCTGTATTTGACTCTGCTTCTACAATATGCGCTTCAATAAGTACCTGATGTATGGGCTGCTCAAGCTGTCTGATAACAGGCATCATTTTTTTTATATCTGCTCTGGTTGCATGAAGGATCAGGGAATTTGAGAATTTATCAATCATTATACTGCCCCGAACACCTGAATCCTGACTATTTTTTGTGTTTACTGCTTTTTCCATTAATCCTTTGTCACCGTTACCATGTGCTGTTTCTTTCTTTTGCTGGCTTAAAAGATATTGTTCCAGGTTTTTCTGCATGGATTCAAGATCTGCATATTGAACTTTTACAATTTTGGTCACCAGAGGTTTTAACTTCTCCTGTTCATGTGAGAATCTCATCATGTCAAGATCATGGCTTTTTTTAGCTTTTTCATATTTCTGCTTTGCTTCCATCATTTTCTGTCTTTTTAGAAGATCTTCAACAGTGACAATTCGTAATATATCCCCTGACCACTCATAGGTAAGACCAAATGTATCTAATATACTCATGAAAATCTGATCCCATGGTACCTTTGTGATCACCATATTAGCCTGACCTTTAACACTTTCATTTATTACTATATCCAGGTTTGCTGCTCTGGCAAGGGTTCGGATAAGAACAGGCAGGGCAATGTCGTGCATTTTAAGTGAAACAGGCATAACAGGAAGCCTGCGTGAATCAGAAACATCTGTATCACCTTTTGATACAGGCTGACTGCTCTTGTCAGGTTTGGTTAAATCTTCAAGAACTGAGTCGTCATCATAAATATATTCATCCGGAGCAGGGGTGACAGGTCTGGATTTTTCAGCAACAGCCTTCCATTTTTCAATTTTACTCTTTTCCAAAGGTTGCTGCTTCTCTTTTGTAGAGCATCCTAAAAGAAAAATTGAGAGAGAGAGTATCAATATCTTTTTACACAACCCTTTTTATATGAAACACCAAGTACCCCCAAAAGACGCAGCACACCCTTGACTTCAAAGCTAATT
>JAYEHB010000198.1:0-2161 GCA_034659375.1 Thermodesulfobacteriota bacterium | reverse complement strand
CAATTATGAATTTTCAATTTTCAATTTTCAATTTTATTGTACTACCCATATTATGAGGTTATCGGCAAGGTTAAAAATTTTTGCTCCCACCCTGCCAATAAAAAATTTTTTAAAAAAACCAAGATCCCGCCTGCCGATAACAATGGTGCCGTAGTTGCCCTGCCTGGCTTTTTCAATCATATCACCGGAGAGTTGTTTCTGCACTTCCATAACTTCACATGATACCTGGCTAAAGGAAAATCCAGCCTCGCTTAAATATTCTTTTGATTCATTCAACATAGAATCAATTTTTTCTCTTTTAGCCTCAGAGGACAATTCGTCCCCATCCCTGTGAAACACACCGTGCGGCGCCACTGCGTGGCACAATAAAAACTTGGACTCCGAACTTGTGCCCATGAAGCTGAGACACCGGACTGCTTTTTTGACCGCCCTGGTTCCGTCAAAAGCAACCAGAATATTGTTATGCACCGGAACACCTCCAACAATGATAAGGGGTATTCTCCTAATTTTCCCAAGCAGTCTTTCAGGCACGCTTCCAAACAAAATATCCTTAATCCTGCTGTGCCCCTTACGTCCAACAACAACGGCATCGTAACCCTGCAAAGACTCATAAGCAATATCTCTGACAACACCCTGTTTTTTGGTATGGATTTTTTTAACAACAAATTCTTCAGAAAAACCTGCATTCAAAAGAAGATTCTGGGCTTTTGCCATGAATTCATTAACAAGCTTACACTGACTTGTCATACTTGCTCTTATATGGGACGGCTGGAATCTAAAATCCATCTGTTTTTCCATATTCCAAAAAGATCTTGGAATTTTACTGTCCACATAAAAAAGAACAACCCGGGTGTACTCAGGAGCGAATGTTTTACCTATATATCGCACCGCATCCAGGGAAAGCTCAGACCCGTCACAGGCCAATAATATATTAACACTCTTTTTCTCCATGTTCAACTTATCTCCTTATCCCTATGTTCTTTAAAATATAAGTTTTATTTCTTGAATCGATACTCTATAATAAAAATAGTGTTTAAGCAAATTATAGTTAAAATATACAAAAAGGAATATTTTGAAGCATGGACATTAATCTTTTCATGGAAAAACTCAAAAAAAGCTATGCCTCATGGGATGCTCCTGTTATAACCCTCATGGCCCGGAGGAACGCTGATCCCTTCCAAATTCTTGTATCCACTTTGATCTCATTGAGAACCAAGGATGAGGTAACAATAAAAGCCTCTGCAAGACTCTTTGCAAGGGCAGCAACACCCCGGCAGATGATTAATACAGGCAATAAAGTTATTGCAGAATTGATTTATCCTGCCGGTTTTTACCACACAAAGGCAAAACGAATCGTTGCGATCAGCACAATCCTTATTCAAAAGCACCATGGCAAAGTCCCTGAAACCATGGAGGAACTACTTGCCCTTCCAGGTGTGGGAAACAAAACTGCAAACCTGGTTTTAGTTGAAGCCTTTGGCCAGGATGCCATCTGCGTGGATACCCATGTTCACAGGATAAGCAACAGAACAGGATATGTAAAAACCAAATCACCGGACAAAACAGAAGAGGCATTAAGAAAAAAACTACCTGTAAAATTCTGGAAAGAATACAACGAAATACTGGTGGCTTTTGGCCAGGTGATCTGCCGACCGATCTCTCCCTGGTGCAGCAGATGCCCTGTTTTTGATATTTGTAAAAAAACAGGCGTTGCAAAATCAAGATAGCAACTCCCTTACTGTTAAATATCAAATTTTACATTTATATTGACATTTATATCCAACGCTTGAGTGTCTGACTTTTTCTGTAAAATCTTTTGCAGCAAGGTATTGAGCGCAAATTGTTCAACCGATGCAGCCGAGGCATCTGATATCGTTTCTACACCTGTTATATTTTTTTCCACTGCTATTTTGGGTGCTTTGGTGTTAACATCGCTTTCAGGCGCTGCTTGTTTTGCAACATCAACTGAAGAGCTTTTGCTTGTTTTGGACGATGCAGCCTTAACCTTTTTTTCAGGCACTGCTTGTTTTGCAACATCAACTGAAGAGCTTTTGCTTGTTTTGGACGACGCAGCCTCAACCTTTTTTTCAGGCTCTGTTTTTTCAGCAACATCAACTAAAGAGCTTTTGCTTGTTTTGGACGATGCAGCCTCAACCTTTTT
>JAYEHB010000197.1:0-2165 GCA_034659375.1 Thermodesulfobacteriota bacterium | reverse complement strand
CTTAAGATCCGGTTTAAAAAGAGCATTGCTGCAGAATTTTTCATCAAGCCTGCCCTGTGCAGAAGCCATGTGTCTCATTTGCACTCCCTGAGTGCTCTTTTTGATACGGCTTAGGTCAACTGAGAGAAAAATTTTGTTCTGATCTTTAAAATAGTGACCTGTGAGTATTAAATCTGCTTTTGCAGAAGGATCATCTGTAACAGCAAGAAAATCTTTTTCAGAAAGAATATCTTTTAATTTATCAGCAACCCTTCTGCCAAATGGTGTAATTGCATTTAAATTTGAATCGTGAAAACCGGTTTTCCCAATATGGAGAGTGCTGGCTCTATTTTTTTAATCTGTCGCACAATACAGGATCTTTTTATGAAGCATTCAGTCCAGGCAAGGCAAAGGATTTATGGGATCGATTTGAATTTGTATACACCCCAAAACATGGAAGCTGGCTCAATATGGCAGAAATTGAATTAAATGTTTTAATTGGGCAATGCCTTGGTCGTAGAATTGACAATATTGAAGAAGTAAGGCAAGAAGTATTTGCTTGGCAGGCACATCGGAATAATAAAGAAGCAAAAGTTAACTGGCTGTTTACTGCAAAAGATGCTCGGATAAAATTATCCCGTCTTTATCCGACAATTGAGAGTTGACATAACAATAGATATTCCGCTGCTAATATTATTTTAAAAAATATTATCTATTTTGATTGGTGTTTATTAGAACTATAATTTGATCTTCCTCTTTACAATTAATCATTTCCCACAGAAAATTTCTTTGAGGTAAGATTGGCAATATTGGGAAAACATGCTCCTTTCCTTTCACCAACAACAATCAGCCATCATATCAAACAACTTTTATAATCACTTGAACAAAAAAACAGCAATGATATAACTTGATAAAGTTATGGCTGTAATAGAATAAATAACTATTGTTCCTTTTATACTTCCTCCTGTTAGCTTAAGTGCAGAACCAAAAGATTTTTTTAAACGTGGTACTACACCATATTTGAACCCTATGCTGTTAAGTTCATCTAAAAGCAGATGGCTCATCACTCCAATAAAAGCAGACAAGCCTGAAAAAAGTGAAATAGTCATGCCCTGTGAAAGATTAGCTAAAGCGATCAATGCCCCTACAAAAACGGCAAAAGGTATGCTGTGCATAGCACCACGGTGTTTTGTAAATTTTTTAAAAAAAGAAAAGAATACAAAACATATTATATATGCCACTGCACAGGATACAATGATTGTTCTAAAACTATTCCCATTAGCCCTTAAAGTAATGACTACGAATAAAACAATCAGCGAAGTTGTAAAAAAAAAAAGAAGTTTGACAGGCCGGCCTGTGTTGCTGTCCAAATCAGGGAGAATGCCTCCCAATATGCCTAAAAAAATAAAATAGATTGATTGCCAAACAGAAATCATTCCCGAAGTCAACACACCTAACCCAACCAATAATCCTGCAACCAATCCCCCTGTTGCGTGAACTTTAAATCCTGACATTGTTCTCTCCTTTTTTCAGCCAAGAAGCAGAGCTGCTAATCCAATTTTGGGGTTGGTTCTAAGACCGGCCACTTGGGATAATTGGAAAATCAACTGTACTGCAACTCACTAATAAGCAACCTCTTCAGAGATAGAATCTATATCTGCTTTATCTAAAACATCAATGTTTGAATTCATAAACTCGCCAATAGATGCCTCTGCAAACAACTGTGCCTTATTTTGAGCAGATTTAATCTTTCTCATTGCTCTTGAAGGATTTTTGCTGATTTGAGTAACAGACCATCTGCCATATGATAGAAGCATTGGCCGCCCTTTTTCATCATAGAGATATCTTAATTCAAACTCGTCAAGATAACCCTTTTTAGATTTAGGTAACACATCTTTGATTTTTTTTGGCGTTCCTTTAACATTAGTTGGTCTTTTTTTTGATATGTTTTTTGCAAATAGAAGTGTTTTTTTCTGAAATCACAGCAATAACAGCAACTTGTATAGCCCCATATTCTTTATTTTTTATAATTGTTGTTTGAACGGGAACTAATCCTGACATTTTTCTTGAAGATAACCTGCTGCAATTTCAAGGCAAAAATTTTCATTTTCCCGACAATAATTTCGATTTGCAGCCTTCTTTAGTTTAACATACATTTTATGCCATTGCCAGCCTGCACAGAGGGT
>JAYEHB010000196.1:0-2166 GCA_034659375.1 Thermodesulfobacteriota bacterium | reverse complement strand
TTTATTCCATTTTAATCTTGTATACGCTTAAAATCAGCCATTTTTAAAAAAGACAAAAACTTGTACCACAACAAGCGAAATGCAAGTTATATCTGAGTTCATTTTATCAATTTTGGCATTCATTTGTTCAATTGAATGAAGTATCATTTGATCTGCAGAAGAAAGCAGAATATCTTTGTTGTTCTCAGCAGAAACATGAACACTTGCATATAAAGAAGATGATAATGCGATAATTGTTATCATGCAAATTGTTCTGCAAATTTTTTTTATAAACATATTCTTTCTCCTTTATCTCTATGGTTATTCCATGACAGTATTCAAACACAAGTTTAGATAAATTATACATCAACGTCTGTAAATTACAAGTCCTTAAAGAAAAAGAAAGAAAAAAAGCAGAGCCGGATGAATGACTCTGCTTTAAGTGGTTTAAGAGTGTTTGTTTTTATGGATCTGCTAATTTTTAATTTTTTTTCTTCCAGCACTTGCAAGACCAACTAAACCAAGTCCAAGAAGCAGAATGGTTGCAGGTTCCGGTACAGGAGTACCGGGGTGCTCTGATGTAGATCCATAATTAAGCCACACGCTGTCAACGATGAATTCAGCGTCACCACCATAGGAATAGAGAAGGGGTTCATTATTCAGCCGTTCCGCATCCATGGTAACGGACAGAAATTCCCATTTTCCAGTTGTTGTAGCCAGGGATCTTCCAAATCCATCTTGATTGCTTCCATTCCATAGACCTGCCTGTCCGCTGATCACATATATCCAGCCACTGAAGGTAAGGGAACTTCCAAAAAATAATCTACCCATCCTGCTTGCCCTTTTGCCCGTCTTCTACGTTGTGATAACAGGCACATAGTTCAACTATGCTCCTGTCATCACGCCTTGAATACGAACAAAATGCCTGCACGATATGAGTAGATTATTTTCTTCCAGTTCCCTAAGTTCTCTGTTTGTATCCCATCCATTTGTATGATAACTGTCAAATGTAAAACCACCTGACCAGCCGGGTGCATCTATGTAGAATGCAGAATTCCCATCAATTATATTTGCATCATAGGTTGAAAGTATTTCTGCTTCAGTTAAAAGTTTAGTTGTTACTGGAATTCGATTTTTATCAGCATCGAACCTGTTGCTCCATTGTCTCCAATTGTCCGCAGCTGACTGGATACTGTGACCTGTTACAGCATAAAAGCTGCCTGTTTCAAAACTTCCATTGTCCAGAAGATTGCCTGTTTGATCAATTATTGGTGCTGCATTGGATGAAATAGCAAAACCAAATAAAAAAAAGCCTAAAAGTAATAGAATTGATTTTTTCATTACAATGAAGGCCATTCAGGTAAATGGCAAGAATGTGAAGAATGCCGAGAGTTTTTTTGGAGAGGATGATTTTAACGATGCTTTTCATGATTCTAATAATATACCTAGATATTAAATCGTAGATATTATAGTCCCAAATGCTGATCAAAAACAAAGTTTTCCAATGACCATAATTATATTTTGCGGGGTATAGCGGCGGGGTATACTCAAATATGGCGTTACAGTATTTTGACATTTAGCTTGGAAGGGCGTTACATTATTTGCAAATTAACACAGGTATGTTTTTTTCTTTGATGCTTTGATGATTTATTTATGCAATAATTATGAAAACTTAAACGATTAATTACCGTGTACTCCCCACTGCAATTGCATTCGTTCAGAAGGCTTGTTTTACAGCTTCCCTCTCGCCTTCTGCAAGTTTCCCGTTATGACCGTCTTAGCTGTAGAAGAAAAACCCAGACATCAGCGTAAACTGATGCACACAGCAGGGCTTCGCTTAAACCCGCCATTTTGATGGCAAAATGACGGGTTTAAGGGCAGAAATTCATCTTATTTTTAAACTATCTGTAATAATTCAAGATAATTACACTGGTCCGACCCCACTTTGTCCTGCACTTTAAGAAGGCGGTCCGTCTCTTTATACAGATCTTTTATCTCCTGAAAAAAAATCAGAGTATTATCCGGTGACAATGCCTGTTCCATCTCTTACCCTCCCTCTGCTCTGCTTTGTTATTGAGTGTACCCTTTTTGAATTATTCTCCCCCCTCTCCAATCATGGAGAGGGGCGGGGGGTGAGGTTTCATGGCAGCCATTTCCCCCGGTTAATCAAAAAAGGGTACACTCTTT
>JAYEHB010000195.1:0-2167 GCA_034659375.1 Thermodesulfobacteriota bacterium | reverse complement strand
TCATCTGCCATGGGCATACTTAATCTTTTTGCAGCCCCAGCCATTAAAGAGAGTTTTTGTGGATTATTTTTACAAAAAAGAATCTTTTCCATAAGAAGCTCTGGTGAAAGATCCCTGTCAGGAATCATAAAGGCTGCACCATCATCTGCCAACGATTTTGCATTGTACCTCTGATGATCATCTGCTGCATAGGGATATGGAACAAGAATGCATGGTTTTCCTTTGGCAGTTATCTCTGAAATGGTTCCAGCTCCTGCTCTGGAGATTATCAAATCAGCCATGGCCTGGAGAGAGGGTATATCATGGAAAAAAGCTTTTACTGCCGGCATTCCCAAGCTTAAATCCGAAAAGGAGGTTAAGCCCATTTTTTCATACTCCTCAACTACTTTTTTTTCATCAAGTTTACCAGTCTGGTGGATAATTTTAAAATCTTCAGGGTTATCCATGAGTTTTAATGCCCCGGTAAATGCTCTGTTAATACTTGACGCACCCTGACTACCACCGGTAACAAGAATTGTAAACTTATCTTTCCCTGAAACATCAGGTTCCTGACTTGCCTGCGCCATTAATTCCGGCATCCTTCTTATGGGATTACCTGTATAAAACATATTTTTCTTAGATGCAAATCCCTTTGTATTTTTAAATGAAGTAAAAATCACATGGACAAATCCTGAAAGAATTCTGTTTGTAATTCCAGGGACTGTGTTCTGCTCATGTATTGCCGTCATCACTCCCAAAAATCTTGCAGCAAGCAGAACCGGGCCCGAGGAATATCCGCCGACTCCAAGAACTGCCCCGGGCCTGAATTTTTTAATAATTTTAATGCTTTGAATAACAGAAACGGGAATCTGCACAAGAGAGAAGAGTTTGCCTTTAATACTTTTGCCCTTTATTCCGGCAGAAGATATTCTTGTATGCATGAAGCCGTATCTTTCAAGGGTGCTTACTTCAAACTCCTCTCCTGTTCCAACAAAAAGGATTCTGGCATTTTTCTCTTTTCTGATAAGAGCCTGGGCAATGGCAATCCCCGGAAAAAGATGTCCACCTGTTTTTCCTCCGGCAATTATTATATTTACAGAAAAATTATTCATTGGGGGCATAATTCTCCTCTTCGAGTTCTGCTGATGCTCCAATATTGATTAAAACTCCCATGCAGGCCATATTCATTAAAAGAGATGTTCCTCCATAACTTAAAAAAGGAAGGGTCAGCCCCTTGGTTGGCAACGCTCCCATGGTAACTCCTATATTGATCAGCACCTGAATACCAAGACTCATTGTCAATCCTGCAGCAACAAAGGAACCAAAACAATTTTGTGTAACCCTTGCTATCCTTGTGCCCCTCACAATTATGGCAGAAAAAAGGAGAAGTATCAGCAGAACACCTGCAAGTCCGAGCTCTTCTCCTATTATTGAAAATATAAAATCTGTATGGGGCTCTGGAAGATAATAAAATTTCTGCATGCCAAGTCCAATGCCCTTACCAAAGATTCCGCCTGACCCAAAAGCCATAAGGGAATGGGTTATCTGATATCCTGTATCAAGGGGATCAGCCCAGGGATCTAAAAAAGCAAAAATGCGTTCCATGCGGTAATCAACTTTATACACAAGAAAATACGCAATGGGCAGCAGGCACGGAACAGGCAAAAGCAGATGTGTTATGCGAACCCCTGCAATAAACATCATCCCCCAGGTAATAAGACCCAGAATCAAAACTGAACCAAAATCCGGCTGCAAAAGAATCAACATGGCAAAGACAGCAAATACAAAGACATGGGGCATAAAGCCAACTGAAAAATCCCTGATCATCTCCTGCTTTTTGCCCATGGAATATGCAAAATAAATGATAAGAACAAACTTAACAAATTCAGAAGGCTGAAATGAAAAACTGCCAAAACTCAGCCATCGTACTGCTCCTCCAGCTTCAAGCCCCAGGGATGGAACAAGCACTGCACAGAGAAGCAAAATTGCAGCAACAAGTAAAACATAGACAAAAGCCTTAAAAAATCTGTATGGAAAACATGAGGCTGCAAACATTACCCCAAAGCTGATCAGACAGAAAAGAGACTGCCTCTGCATATAGTAGAGGTGGTTATCAAACCTTTTCATTCCTATAGCGGAACTTGCACTATAGACCATGACTATTCCAATGCCGGCCAGTATGAGAACC
>JAYEHB010000194.1:0-9591 GCA_034659375.1 Thermodesulfobacteriota bacterium | reverse complement strand
TTATTGATGTGGGGCATTTTGCATCTGAACATATTGCTGTGGCACTTATGGTTGAAAAACTTGGAGCTGCTGCTCAATCGTTTGGGTATCATTTAAACATAAGAGGGTTTGAAGAAGAAATCGATCCGTTTGTCATAGTATAGGGGAATGTGTATGCAGAATATAACAAAACAGGATATGGATGTTCTTGTCAGGCTTCAAAAGAGTGAAACTGAGATCGTTCGCATTGAGTCTTTGCTTGTAAAAATTGAACAGGAAAAATCAAAACTTGGATCAAAGCTTACAGAGTTTGCCAACGCTTTGGCCCGGCATAAAGACGATTTACAGAGGATCGGCACAAATTGCCGTGAAGCTGAAGCTGAGATTCAGATGCTTGGGGAACGAATTGTTAATAGTCGTGAAAAGGTGAGGCATGTAAGAACAAACAAGGAATACCAGTCTCTTCAGCGTGAAATTGATGATAGTGGAAAGAAAAAAGAGCAGCTTGAGAATTCTTTTTTTGAGCAGCTTGAAGAGAAAGAGGCAAAAGAGACGCTTGTTGAAGATAGGATTGCTGAGTTTAAGCTGTTGAAGCAAAAGATAGAGTCTGACCAGGATGAAATTGAAAAAAGATGTCAAAATGACCGCAGGCTTCTTGAAGAGTATAAAAATCAGCGTGAAGATACAGGGAAAAATCTTAAGCCTCAACTGTTTCAGAAATTTATTGAAATCTCCGGAACAAGCGGTGGCAAGGCAGTTGTCCCGGTAGAAAATGCGGTTTGCCGAGGCTGTTTTATGAATATTCCTCCCCAGCTTTATATTGAAGCTCAGCGTGGTAATTCCTTGATTTTGTGTCCTCAATGTAATAGAATACTTTATTATGCTGCGGGAGTTGAAATAGAAGAAGATACGGTTGGACCAGACTAGACGATTGCGGAATCAGATGATTTCGAGGAAAGTCCGAACACCACAGGGCAGGACGCTCCATAACGTGGAGTCACGGTGACGTGAAGGAAAGTGCAACAGAGAGTAGACCGCCCAGAACATCTGCTTTTGGGTAAGGGTGAAACGGTGCGGTAAGAGCGCACCAGTTTTCCAGGTGACTGGAAAAGCTTGGTAAACCCCGTCCGGTGCAAGACCAAATAGGGAAGTGATATAAGGGCTGCCCGCCCAAGCTTTCGGGTAGGTCGCATGAGGTGTATGGCAACATGCATCCTAGATGAATGATCGTTGCCTGGGTATCGGGTAACTGATACCTGGGAACAGAATTCGGCTTACTGGCTGATCCAGCCGTATTTTTTTTATATGAAAGTCCGTCCAACGTACTGCAATCGCATGACTTTCATTGTTTGGTTTCTGCCCTTTAGGGTATTGTGGCCGATGAGAATGACCATGCTCCGGCCGTGCCGCTTACCACGCTCCGGCCGGTTTCTGCCCTTTAGGGTATGCCGGTTATAAGGATTTATATTATGCTTAGAATAGAAGAGTTAAAGGTTGAAGTTGGAGGCCAGGAGATTCTAAAAAATGTCAATCTCCATGTTCCTGCAGGAGAGACCCATATCCTGTTTGGTCCAAATGGGTCTGGGAAAACATCTTTAATGATGACTATAATGGGATTTTCAGGTTACAAAATAACCAGGGGTGAGATTTTTTTTAAGGGCGAGAATGTTACTTTTATGCCTGTCCATGAAAGAGTGAGGCTTGGGATAGGTGTTCTGTTTCAGCGTCCTCCCACAATAAACGGACTTTCAAGCAGGCGCATGGTTGAGATCTGTGCCAGGGGCAGAGAAATTGATGTTGAATCAGCTGCAAAAAAACTTAATTTTGAATCCTTTCTTGAAAGAGATGTAAATGCAGATCTTTCCGGCGGGGAGATTAAGAGATCTGAAATTCTCCAGTTAACTGCTCAACAGCCTGATCTTCTGCTTCTTGATGAACCGGAATCCGGTGTTGATTTGGAATCCATTGCACTTTTGGGTGATAATATCAATTCTCTGTTAAACAGAGGGATTGGAAAATATCCATCCTGTAAACAGATTCTTCCCAGGGAACAAACCAAATCAGCACTTGTCATTACCCACACAGGTCATATTCTTGATTATATTACCGCAGACCGAGGACAGGTTCTCTATAATGGAGAGTTAAGATGCTCAAGAAATGCAAGGGAAATTTTAAAATGGATCAGAGAATACGGATATGAGGAGTGTGTAGGATGCTCAGTATAGATAACAGTCAGGATAAAAAAAATATTGATCTCTCCCTTTACACTGCAAACGCTGAAGAGCATGAATATGTTGATAACCTTAGCGGGATCACTGAAAATGATGCTTTGGAATTTGTAAAGGTTGGTATTGAGACAAAAGATTCCCTAAGATCAGGAACCTTTATTCAAAAGGATAATTCCCTTATTCACTGCTCAAAATCCAGCAAAGGTGTTGATCTTAGACCCATTGCCAAAGCCCTTAAAGAGTTTCCCTGGCTTGATCAATATATGTGGACTCTTCTTGACCGCAAAAAAGATAATATTGGTGAAACCTGTAACAACGATTCCATTGAAGGATTTTTTATAAGAGTTCAAAAAGGGGTAAAAGTTGAAAAACCGTTACAGACCTGTCTTCACATTGCAAAGGATAAATTTTCCCAGAATGTTCATAATATTGTCATAGTTGAAGAAGATTCAGAGATTAATATTATTACCGGATGTTCCACTTCAAGCCATATTAATTCCGGGCTTCATATAGGCTTGTCAGAATTTTTTGTTAAAAAAGGGGCAACTCTTAAATATACAATGATCCATGACTGGGGCGAGAATATCACTGTAAGACCTAAAACAAAAGTACATGTGGAAGAAGGCGGATTATTTGTCTCCAATTATATATCTTTAAGGCCGGTTGGATCCATTGAAGCAAATCCTGTTACCTATCTTGATAAGGATGCCACGGCACTTTTTAACAGTATTCTTGTTGCCGGCAAAGATTCTTACATGGATATGGGTTCCATTGTTGAACTTAATGGACCTGGAGCCAGAACTGAGATAATATCCAGGGCAATTGCAGCCGGAGGAACTATAATTTCCAGGGGACATATCAAGGGGAATGTGCCGGGTGTTAAGGGACATCTTGAATGTAAGGGACTTATTCTTAAAGATGGTCTTCTCCATGCCATACCAGAGCTTTCAGCCCACACCCCAGATGTTGAGATGTCCCATGAAGCTGCTGTCGGCAAGATAGACAAGCGAGAGATTGAGTATCTCATGGCAAGGGGACTTGATGAGGATGAGGCCGTTTCAACCATAGTCAGGGGATTCTTAAATGTTGATATTGAAGGGCTTCCTGAAGAGCTGACGGAAAAGATGAACCAGGCTGTTTTTGAGACTCAACAGGATGTGATGTAGGAGTCGAATATTTACTGTCCAGGTTAGGGATTAATAGGGATTAATAGAGATATATGAGTAGCTCTTGTGAAATATCATTTAAGAAAAAGGCAGATCTATTCTCTTTTGAATATTTGAAATGCATTCGATATATTATCAATGTAGATTCAACAACTTCAATATTAAGTAAAAAATTATACTCCAAGCTTATTACCGCCTCCCACCTGCTGGAGGATTTTCTTGATTTTCACGGTGCAAAGCACAATTTTGAGTGGGTGTTTTACAGAGAACTCACCGCTGCAGTACGTCATTTATCACTTGCCGGGTATTCCCAGAAACATATTGTCAACCGAATTGAATTTTATCAGCTTAAAGATATTGAAGATTTTATCTTTGAATCCCGTGATACTTTGATGATGATTCAGGATTCCCTTAAACTTGCTGCACCGGTTATTCTTAAAGAGGCAGAATCTCTTGGCATAGAGATCCCTGCATTTGGATATGATTCAAGATTTTTTCCCGGTATAGCAACAGGGGAGCGGTTAGAGCATAATATTGATGATTTTGACGACAGAGACCGCCAGAAAAAAAAGCTTACAGTAATAGCCAGTGAGTTCCTTGAGTTGATTGAGAATTTTGAACAATTTTCTTTTTATGAGAGGTATGACAGCCGGAAGATAAAAGAGCTTGTTCCAGAAAAGGTGAATGAGGTGGAGATCAGGCGTTTTGAAATGCTTCTTCACAACCTTCAGTCTTCTTTTGATTCCTATGTTGTCCATGGGGGGATTCATCACTCTGGAAAGATGACTCTTAAAGAGCTTAGAAGCCATTTTTCCATTGCTTTTCATATTCTTCAAGTTGTGGGAAGACTGCTCCATTTTTATGAAAGACATCTCCACGATGTAGAATATAAGAGCAGATACAAAAGTGTAAGCGAAGCTCTAACAGGGATCATTGATCCTGATGTTTTGCTGGATCGTGCTGTTAATTACGGCCTTTTTTATGTGCGCCAGTTTTTTTCCAATGGTAAGGAGATTGCCTTTCAGATTCTTAACGAAAATATTGACCGTTCTTCCATTAAAGTCGGGATACCAGAGGAGAGAGGGTTTCACAGCAGGCCAAGTCTTCTGGTGGCAAAGATCGTTCAGCACTATGGTGGAGAGGTGGAGCTGATTGTTGGCGGGGACAGTTTTGATGCTGCAAGTGTCCTTGATATACAGTGGGCCGGCGGCAAGATAAAGAAAGAGGATATAGTGGAGGTCATCTTCCAGGGTGATTCCAGAGCTCTTGCTGATATTGAGGTTCTTGCCGGGGTAAATTATGCTGAGGATTCCATGGGAAAAGGTGTGCCGCTTCCAAAGGAATTGTCTTATTTAAAGTGAGCTTACATGGCTGTTTTTCAGAAAACAGAGACAATGGCAGAAACTGAAATTTTCGCTGTGATTGTTGCCGGGGGTAAAGGTGCAAGGATGGAGTCAAGTCTTGCAAAGCAGTATCTTGACCTTGCAGGCATGCCTGTTCTTTCACGAACCCTTCAGGTGTTTACTAAGTACCGTGCCATCAGTAAAACAGTGCTTGTCATCCCGGAGCAGGACAGGGAATTCTGCATTGATAAAATTTTAAAACCCCACAATCTTAATACAAGAGTAGATCTTGTTTCAGGTGGAAAAGATCGTCAAAGTTCTGTTCTCAACGGTCTTATGGCTGTTAAGGCTTTTACCTCTTCTTTTAAAAAAAATCTGGCTTTTAAGAAAAATCTGGTTCTCATCCACGATGGAGTTCGCCCCTTTGCAGATCATTTAATCATTGAGCGATGCCTGAAAGGAGCCATGGAGCATGGGGCATGTATTCCTGCAATTTCAGTGGTTGATACATTGAAAAAAGTTGATTCCTGCGGGTTTGTAATTAATACCATGAACAGAGACAATCTTTATCAGGCACAGACACCCCAGGCATTTGAACTGGAACTTATTCTCAAGGCCCATGAATATGCAAAAGAACCTCTTTTTTCAGGAACAGATGATGCTTCCCTTGTGGAAAAGATGGGAAACAATGTTTTTATAACAGAGGGATCAAAGGAAAATATTAAAATCACGACCCGTGGTGATCTTGAGCTTGCAGAAATTTTTGCTGCCAGGTTCAATTCCTGATGGACATTGCCCCTCTACTGCTCTACTGAAAAATTTGCGTAATTTTAAAATTAATAAGAGTCAACAACAGACGTCAACAACCTCTGACCTAAAGAGTCATGGATTTTCCTTGCCGATTTTATAAAATTTTGCGTTTCCTGTTGACATAACCGGGACATATACTATACCTTAATACTTATTATCAAAAATCAATTCAAAAGATATACATAACCTGGAGGTTCTATAATGGCAGACAAACCGGTTTTGAAAATTGGTCACCTCAAGATAACAGATCATCTTATTCTTGGTGTTACAGATCTTAAGCTTCAAAAAGGCATGGAGAAGTTTGAACATTGCGGCTTAAAAGCTGTTCTTAAAAACGGATGGAATGAAGTTGCCGATGCTCTTGCTACTAAATCTCTTGATGGTGCATTGATACTTGCTCCCACAGCCATGGACCTTTTTAAATCAGGTGTTGATCTTAAACTTTTACTTCTTGCCCATAAAGCAGGCAGCATACTTGTTAAGAACAAAAAGGCAAATATTAAAAAAATTGAGGATTTTGCGGGAAAAACTGTCCTGATCCCATATCAGTTATCCATCCACAATATGCTGTTTCATAAACTTTTGACTGAAAAGGGATTAAAACCAGGCAGGGCTGTTGAGCCGGGAATTGATGTGACTCTGGAGGTTGTTGCCCCTTTTCAGATGCCGGAAGCTCTTCAGTATGATGAAGAGGGAGAGATCGGAGGTTTTATTGTTGCAGAACCTATTGGTTCCCAGGTTATAGCGTCGGGGCTTGGAGAAGAATTTTATCTTTCAAAGGATCTGTGGCCGGAGCATCCTTGCTGTGTTTTTGTAATGAGAAGTGAAATAATTGAAAAATATCCCGAGGCTGTCCAGGAGTTAACCACAAGTTTTGTCAAGTCAGGCCTTGCCATTGATGCCCAGCCTGAGCCTGCTTCAGCCATTGGAGCAAATTTTTTATCCCAGGAAAAGGACGTGATACACAGGGTCTTAACAGAGCCTGCAGACCGAATTACAACCAGCGAGCTTTTTCCTGTTCTTGATGATTTTGAGACTATTCAGAAATATATGATGGATAAAATGGATATAATGACAAGCCTCATTGATCTCAATAAATTTATTGATACCAGGTTTGCAAAAGAGGCTGGTGCAAAATAATAATGCGTAATTGATTTCCTGGTTTATATGAAAGTCCGTCTAACGTACTGCAATCGCATGACTTTCATATTTTGGTTTCTGCCCTTTAGGGTATTGTGGCCGATGCGGTAATCACGCTCCGGCCGTGCCGGTTATATGAAAGTCCGTCCAAACGACTATAATCATTGGACTTTCATATAAAAATCTTTATCACTAATAATAATATTTATGTGGGGTGAAAAATGAAACTTAAAATTGGTGCCAAAGTAAATTTGATTATAGTTGTTTCTCTTCTCCTGGTGGGAGGTGTTTCTCTTTTTTTTTCTGTGTCAGCTCTTAACAAAGAGGGTGACATTGCCATTGAAGATTACCGAACTGGTGTGATGGAGCAGAAAAAAAATTATATCAGGGATCTTGTAGGTTCAGCCTATACCATTGCAGATGGATATTTCAAAGATATCTCAGATAAAGAAATTCTTCGTAAAAATTCCGGGGATAAAATTAAGGCTGCAATAGATCAGGCTGTTTCAGTTTTTGAATCTTCCTTTAAAAATGAAGGTCTGGGCAGTATGGAGCAGCGCAAAGCCTGTGCAATGAATGCCATTGAAAAAATGAGGTGGGGAACTGACCAGAAAGGTTATTTCTGGATACAGAACACAGACGGAAATATGGTTATGCACCCCATAAACCCCTCTTTAAATGGAAAAGCACTTTTTGGTTTAAAAGATCCCGATGGAAAACGTTTTTTTAAGGCCTTTGATGATGTTGCCAAGGAAAAAGGAGCAGGTTTTGTGGATTATAAGTGGCCAGAGCCCGGGTTTGACAAGCCTGTTGACAAGATATCCTATGTAAAGCTCTTTAAACCATGGGGATGGATAATAGGCGGCGGCACGTATCTTGAATCCACTGAAAAAAAGTTAAAGCAGCAAGCCCTTAAAAGCATTGGTTCCGTGCGTTATGGTGAAGATAACAGTGGATACTTTTTTATTTTTGATTCAAAGGGTATCTGTCTTCTTCATCCTGTGAAGCCTTCACTTGTGGGAAAGAATATGTACAATGTAAAGGATAAAAAGGGTAACTATTTTATTCAGTATATTATTAATGCTGCAGATTCAAGTGACAAGGGCGGCTTTTTTGAATATTTCTGGTCAAAACCAGGAGCTGAAGAGGCTGTTGCCAAACTCTCTTTTTCAAAAAAGCTTAAGGGCTGGGGCTGGTATATTGGAACCGGAATTTATACAGATGATGTTGATGCAGTGCTTGCAAAAAAAGCAGAAAGTGTACGGTCTGATATTACAAAAGAGATCATCAAAATTGTTTCAATTGTAGCCGGTCTCATTGTGTTAGCCCTTTTTGTATCCTGGTTTGTTGTTTCAAAGGGTGTTGTAGCTCCCATCAGAAGAGTTATTGATATGTTAAAAGATATTGCCGAGGGAGAAGGGGACCTTACCAGAAGAATTGAGGACAAATCCGGTGATGAGACCCAGGAGCTTGCAGAGTGGTTTAACAAGTTTATTGAGAATATGCAGAAGATGATTACAAATGTAAAGCAGGATGCTGTTAAACTCATTGATTCATCAAAGACCCTTGCAGGTATCTCAGATCATATGAACAGTGGAGCTGAGGATACAGCTTCCCGCGCCAATACTGTGGCAGCAGCCTCGGAAGAGATGAGTTCTAATATAAATTCTGTGGCGGCAGCCATGGAAGAGGCGGCAACCAATGTTAACATGGTGGCAGCAGCCTCGGAGGAGATGTCGTCAACCATAGATGAGATTGCAAAGAATGCGGAACAGGCAAGAGGCACAACTGACAGTACAGTGACCCAGACCCAAAATGCTTCAAAGGAGGTAAATGAACTTGGTGCTGCAGCAAGGGAGATCGGCAAGGTTGTTGAATCCATAACAGATATCTCTGAGCAGGTTAATCTCCTTGCCTTAAATGCCACCATTGAGGCTGCAAGGGCAGGGGAAGCAGGTAAAGGTTTTGCCGTAGTTGCCAATGAGATCAAGGATCTTGCAGGACAGACAGCAAATGCCACCAATGAGATCAAGGATCGTGTTTCATCTATTCAGACATCCACAGACGGGACTGTTTCAAATATTTCAAATATTTCCACTGCAGTCTCTGAAATAAATGAAATGGTCTCTACCATAGCCACAGCAGTGGAAGAGCAGTCTGCAACCACAAAGGAGATCTCTGAAAATGTTTCCCAGGCTTCCCGTGGCATAGAAGAGGTAAATGAAAATGTTGCCCAGGTTTCCACAGCATCTAATGATGTGTCAAAGGAGATAGCCGAGGTGACCCAGTCTTCAGGTGAAATGTCAAATTCCAGTTCCCAGGTTAAGATGAATGCTGAAGACCTTTCAGAACTTGCCGGGAATCTTGCTGATATTATGGCAAAATTTAAGGTTTAACGTCAGGTTTACTGGTTGCAGTGGTTTGCGTAAAATTAAGATTTTTTTTGGAATACCATTCACTATCACATATTCTTATTTCGGTCTTAGGCTGAACCGATAGCTGTAAATATGAGAATTTGGAAAGGAGCAAAATATGGAAAATGCACATATATTGAATGCAAAATTTATCGATCAAAAAACAATTCAACTGTTAGAAGAGTATCCATTTACGTTAAGGGAGATTCGTCTTATAATTATTCCTGAAAAACCGTTGAAGAAAAAGAGAAAAGCTGGTCTCCTTAAAGGAAAAATCAGAATGGCGGAAGATTTTAACGAGCCTTTGGAGGATCTGAAGGAGTATATGGAATAAAAGCCCCAGGCAACTCAGCTCAAAGCTCAATGTTTAGTTTTGACAGATTCTGTCAACAACCCCTACCCTAAAGGGATAGGGGCTTGAAAAAGCCCCTGCCTGACAGGGTTGCGAACTGCTTGCATAGAGTTTGTGGTTGATTAGACAGCTAAAAGTAGTTTTTTTAGCAGCCGTTTA
>JAYEHB010000193.1:0-9591 GCA_034659375.1 Thermodesulfobacteriota bacterium | reverse complement strand
ACAGAGACAGGATGAGAGTAGTTCTGTCGTAACCGTTCACAGGTAGTTGATGTCAAGAAGCTCCTGTGAACGCTTACGTTCTGTCAGTATGGCGGTGTACAGTCTTGAGCAAAACGGCTATTTCTTTAGAATGTTAATATTATGGGAAGTCTCCAAGCATTTAGATTCTTATCTATGAATTTCGTGTTATTTTGGCAAGAGAATCATAAATCCCTTTTTGATTCTGGCTTGTCCAGGTTAGGAACGTCCCCAAGCATTCTAAGCATACACGAATGTTAATATTCTAGGAACGTCCCCCAAGCATCTCGCTGGCGTGGGCAAGGGTTGCCGGGGTGATCTCTTCGCCTGCTATCATTCTTGCTATCTCTTTAACTCTTTTATCCTGATCTGTTAGAGGCGTTATGGATGTGGATGTACGTTCATTTAAAACAGATTTTGAAATTTCAAAATGGCTGGTGCCGTATTTTGCTATCTGGGCAAGGTGGGTTATGCAGATAACCTGGTATTTTGATGACAGTTTTTTTAATTTTCTGCCGACTTTTTCAGAGGTTTTGCCTCCAATACCGGCATCAACCTCATCAAAGACAAGGGTGCCAAGGGATTCTGTTTCAGAGAGTACAGCCTTTAATGCAAGAACCACCCTGGACAGCTCTCCGCCTGATGCAATGCGGCTTAAAGCCTTTGGAGTCTCACCCGGATTGGGAGCCATGAGAAAAGCAACCCTGTCAATCCCTGTTTTACGTATTTTTATACCATCAGACGTTGTTATATCTCCCTTTATATCTCCCTTTCCAGCACCAGGATTTTCAACCTCATTTTTGCAAAAATAGCCTTTTTCTGCATCAGCTTTTTCACAAACAATGGAAACAGTAAACCTGGTCTGGGCCATTTCAAGCTCTTTCAGCTCATTTTCGACAAGAGAACCAAGCTCTTTTCCTGCTTTTTTCCTTTTTTTGGATAAAGAGAGACTCTTTTCAGAGAGATCTCTTAATAAAAGTTCTGATCTCTGTTCCAGCTCTTCAATTTTTTGTTCAATATTTTCTGTGGAGGCAAGCTTTTTTTTCAGCTCTTCATGCTTAAAAAAAAGATCCTCAAGGGTTGGCCCATATTTCCTTTTAAGTTTCTGTATCAGATCAAGCCTTGCTTCTGTCCCTTCCAGTGCCTGGGGATCAAGCTCAATAGCTGCTGCATAGGATCTTAATTCTTCAGCAAGATCTTCTAACTCAAACAGGGTCTGGGAAATTTTCTCACCATTTTTAACCAGCAGAGGATCAATGGTTTCATATTTCTCAAAATCTGCTTTTATGATTCCAAGTTTCTCAATGATGGAGTTCTCTTTTGAATAGATCTCCTCACAGGCTCGGTTTACCGCCTCAAATATTTCAGCGCCGTTTTTAAGACGATTTTTTTCAGATTCAAGTTCTTTATCCTCATTGGGTAAAATTCTTGCGTCTTCAATCTCTTTGATCTGAAATATTAAAAAAAGGTTCTCTTCATTGGTTTTATCAACGCCTGCTTTTAAATCCAAAAGCTTTTTTTTTAAGGGTACAAGCTCATTAAAAATCTCTTTCACCTGATTGCGCAAGGGATATGTTCCAGCAAATCTGTCCAGAATATCAAGGTGATTCTCCTCTTTTAAAAGCCCCTGATGGGCATGCTGACTTGAAATACCTGCAAGATTCTCCGTTACAAGTTTTAAAAACTGCATGGTGGACTGCCTGGAATTTATAAAAACCCTGTGTTTTCCGCTGGCTGATATTATCCTTCTGATCATCAACCCTTCCAATGGATCAAGACCCTGTTCTTCCATGAGACTTGCAGCACTGGAGTTAAGATCTATTTCAAACAGAGCCTCAAGCTCTGCACTCTCTTCTCCTGTGCGCACAAGATCAGCTGAAGCACGGCTTCCAAGAAGCAGATTCACAGCTTCAACAATTATGGATTTTCCAGCACCAGTCTCCCCTGTAAGCACTGAAAGTCCCCTGGAAAATGAGATTCGTATATCATTTATTATTGCAAATTTTTTTATGGACAGCTCTTCGAGCATGGAGTCTCCTGACAAAATTTAAAAAATGAAAGATATATATTACCATGACTGCCGCAGCAAACCTTGGTATCCAAAGCCACAAAGGGCTGATTCCAAGAGGAAGAAAAAGTGCGGGATCTTCAATCATGGCATGGTTGATTCCAATTGAGAGATGAAGTCTTGTGAGTTCATTTTTAGAAAAGGAATTACTCTTAGTCTCTTCAACAATCACAGCAGCACCATAGGAAAGGCCAAAAACAGCAGCAGTAAGCCAGAGCAGCCCTGTGGCCCGGCTCAGCCCCATAATGAAGAGAACTGGATTTGTAACTCTTACAATATGCCTTATGAGATCAAACTCCTTCATCAGCTCAAGGGTTACCATCAAGGGCATTATAATAGAAAAAATCTGCACTGCAAGGCCTGCAATGTCAAAGGCCCACTCTTTAAACATTGTAACAAATGAACCTGAAATCCTCGCTGCCTCTGCCACTGCTGACCCGGAAACAACAGGGTCAACAGGGTCCATGATAACGGCTGCAATAAAAGTAACAATACAGGATACAACTAACCGGAAAAAAGCGGCAAAAAAAGGATTTAATCCGGACTGTCCCTGGATAATGCTCTCCTGGACAAGATTGTGGGATATGAGCAGAAAAATAGCGACAAGGGCCATCTGATCAAGAGTCAATGCCATGGCAGCCATGGCGGCAATTGCTCCGTATATTCCTGTTAAAAGCCCGATTATAAGGGGAAGAGCTGCTGCTGCAGGAAGGGATAAGATTCCCATGACCGGCTGGATGAGAAAATCCAGTTTGTAAAGCCAGCCAGACCAGATAAGGATAAATGTGCCAAAGGAGATGGGAACAAGAATTTTAAGAAGCCATATATACCCTGACCATCCCCGTACAAGTCCTGCCACAGTTCCTTTGCTGAGTTTTTTCTTCATATTGCTAAATACCGAGATATGCCTTTTTTACATCCTCATTGGCAAGAAGATTTTTACCTGTATCTGTCATGGTTATGGTTCCTGTCTCCATGACATATCCCCTGTCAGCAACCTTAAGGGCAAGATTTGCATTCTGCTCCACAAGGAATATTGTTGTATTGCTCTCCTTATTGATCTTTTTAATAATATCAAAGATCTGTTTTGTAATAATTGGTGCAAGGCCAAGGGATGGCTCATCTAAAAGAAGAAGCCTGGGTCTTGCCATGATGGCTCTTGATATGGCAAGCATCTGCTGTTCTCCGCCGCTGAGTGTTCCTCCAGCCTGGTGACGTCTCTCTGCAAGAATTGGAAAAAGATCAAAAATATAATCCAGATCTTTTTTGATTTCAGAAGCATCGTTCCTTAAAAAAGTTCCCATATCAAGATTTTCCATTACAGTTAAATAGGGAAAAATGCGCCGTCCTTCAGGCACCTGGCATATTCCAAGGGAAACTATTTTATCAGGTGATATGCCGTTAATGGATTTTCCCTGGAAAAGGATTTCCCCGGCCCTTGCAGGAATAATGCCTGATATTGTCATGAGAGTTGTGGATTTCCCGGCACCATTGGCACCAACCAGTGCGATAATCTCACCCTGTTCAATTTCCATGTTTATATTTTTCAGTGCCTGAATATTTCCGTAATAGGTCTGAATATTTTTAAGCTTAAGCATCAATCTCCTCTCCAAGGTAAGCTTTAATAACAGCAGGATTATTCCTGATCTCCTCGGGTGTTCCCTCGCCTATTTTTTTTCCATAATCCACAACATGAATATTATCAGAAAGACTCATTACAAGTTTCATATCATGCTCAATAAGCAGTATTGAAAGATTCTCCTTATCACGGATTTTTATGATAAGATCATCCAGTACCTCTGTTTCCCTGGGATTCATACCTGCTGCCGGCTCATCAAGGAGAAGAAGAAAAGGATCTGTAGCCATTGCCCTTGCAATTTCAAGACGTCTCTGGGCTCCATAGGGAAGACTTGTGGCAAGCTCATTCACATACATTTCAAGACCAATCTTTTCAAGTATGGAATAGGATTTATCCAAAATAAATTTTTCTTCCGCCTTTATGGCACTGGTCCGAAAAATTGCACCTAACACACCTGCTTTTGTTACAGGATGGCATCCAATCATGACATTTTCCAGGACAGTCATGGATTCAAAAAGGCGAATATTCTGAAAAGTCCTGGCCAGACCCTTTTTTGTAACAATGTTGGGTTTAAGCCCGTTTACCCGCTCCTGGTCTCCCTGATCACGACAGATAAGAACATCTCCCGTTGTTGGCTTGTAAATACCGGTAATACAATTAAAAAAAGTTGTTTTCCCGGCACCATTGGGTCCGATAAGTGCTGCAATTTCTCCAGCATAAATGGAGATATCCAGGCTGTCAATGGCCCGTAGACCACCAAAATCCATGGTCATATTTTTTACTTCAAGAATTGGTTTCATTTAAACACCTAACCTGGACAAGCCGGAATCTAACCTAAAGGTCACACGCAAAAGGATTTTTTAATTCTCCTGCCCAAAAAACACGAAAATAAGAATTAAGGGATCTTCCAAAAAATAATCCACGCATCTTGCTTGTCTTTTTGCCCATTAATTATGATTTTTCAAATTTATATGTTTTACGCACATTTTCTATCATTCCTCCGGGTCTGAACACCATCATAAGAACAAGAACAGCTCCAAAGATGATCATTCTAAACTCGGCAAATACCCGTAAATATTCCGGCAGAAGTATAAGCAGAAGTGAACCTGCAATAACACCTGTTATGGAGCCCATTCCGCCAAGCACAACTGTACAGAGAATAATCACAGACTCCCATATGGTAAAACTTGCAGGATTGATAAATGAGGTTTTTGCCGCAAAAACAACACCTCCCATGCCTGCCCACATGGCTCCTAATCCAAAGGCCCTTAACTTTGTTTTTGCCTTGTCTATCCCCATGGCCTGGCACGCTATTTCATCATCTTTAAGGGCAACCCAGGCCCTGCCGATCCTTGAATTCTGGAGTCTGTTTATCACAAAAATTGTAAAAATCACCAGCCCCACAATAATATAGAATAGATAAGTTGTTGTTCCCATAAGGGAAAGGTCAATGCCGAAAAAAGGAGGTTTGGGAATATTTGCAATACCGCTTGGACCAAAGGAAAATGCATTCCAGTTTTCAAGAACAATACGAACTATCTCCCCAAACCCCAGGGTAACAATGGCAAGATAGTCACCCCGAAGCCTTAAAACAGGATAACCAAAAAGCACACCAAAGAACAGTGCAAGGAGTCCGCCCAAAGGCAGGGCAAACCAGAAGATCAGCCCGTAGTGAAAATTGAGCAGAGCATAGGAGTAAGCTCCCACTGCAAAAAAGGCCACATACCCAAGATCCAGGAGCCCTGCAAGGCCGATTACAATATTAAGGCCAAGCCCCAGCATCACATATATCAATGCCGAGATCATGATACTTGTCTGGTACATGGAAAAAATGTGGGGGAAAACAAGGGTAAAGAGCCCCAGGGCAACGAGCATGGGAACAGATTTTGTTTTATCCTGGGCGATCTTTTGAAAAAAGGAGAGCTCACCTTTTTTCTCTTTTTTTAATCCCATCTCTTTTCTTTTCAGCATGTAGCGCCACAGCATGGAGAGAAAAAAAGCTCCAACACCTACCAATGCCATGTTTAACCAGCGCCATTCCACAACGTCCTGCACTGTATTTACCCTGATCACCATGATGGGAAATGTAAGAAACATGAACCAGAGTGATGCCATACACGATTTTTTTATTTCATCTTTTGCTCTCATAATTATAAAAATCTTTTGTAAAAATTGGGCTTGGTGTTAACGCCGGCCATATATCCTGATTTCAGGAACAACGGGGTCAGGCTTTTGTGTGGAGGGGTCAGGCCTCAATCGGCCAAAAATAAAACCAAACCTTTAAAATTAAACTTTCTGTGTTTCAGATCTACCCATAATCCCGGAAGGCCTGAATATCAGAATACTAACAAGGAATAAAAACGCAAAAACATCCTCGTAATCACTGGAAATATAACCTGTAAAAAAACTTTCGGTCCACCCAAGGATCAGGGCACCGATAACTGCCCCGGGTATAGAGCCTATACCTCCAAGGACTGCTGCAACAAAAGCTTTGATTCCTGCAATAAAGCCCATGTAGAAATTTATCTGGCCTATGTGGGAAGCGATTAAAACTCCGCCAATGGCTGCAGTGGCAGAACCTACAATAAAGGTGATAGAAACAATCCTGTTGACATTTATGCCAAGGAGAGCAGCCATTATCTTATCCTGGGATGTGGCACGCATGGCTTTGCCTATTCTGGTAAATTGAATCAAAATGGTGAGCAGGATCATGACTGTAAATGTTGTTGCTAAAATTACAAGCTCGGCAGATGTCAGAATATGTGCATAGGGCTCCCAGAATTCAAAATCAGGAATAAGAGCCGGAAATGGCAAAAAAGATGATGTCTGGGCTAAAAGTACATAGTTCTGGAGAAAAAGGGACATACCAATGGCACTGATAAGTGCTGAAAGGCGTGGAGCATTTGCATCCCTTAAGGGCTTGTAAGCTATTTTTTCAATGGTAAAACCATAGGCACTGGCATAGATGACAGCTGCCGAACCAGCAACTATAAGAACGGCCAGGTCAGGCATGCCCATTATTGTAAGAACACTTGATACGATAAGAGCTGTAAATGCACCAATCATATAAATTTCACCATGGGCAAAATTGATCAGTTCTATTATGCCGTAAACCATGGTATAGCCAAGAGCTATAAGGGCATAAATGCTGCCCCTGGTAAGTCCGCCTAAAAAAAGGCATGTAAAATAATCAAAATCCATATAAACCTGCTTTTCTTCCTGCCCTGTTCAGGCCTTGTGTCGCTGGCAAAGGCTGATAACCGGATTTGTAAATTTTCTTACAAATCCGGTTGTCAGCTTAGGGCCAACGGGGTGACCTCTCCGCACTATTTCTGTTCGACAAAAACGCCGTCTTTTACCCGGTAAACAGAAAAACCTATGCCTGTTGCATCACCATTGTCATCAAAGCTGATATTTCCAAGGGGAGTTTCAACATATTCTGATTTAAGGCTTTTCATAACTGCATCATAATCTGTGGAACCTGCTTTTTCAATACCGTTTAGCAGAGCAAGTGCTGCTGCATATGCTGCGTCAAAGAATGCGCCAGGATCAGTTCCATAAGCATCCTGATGCTCTTTTTTTGCTTTAACAGCAAGAGCATTGCTGGAAATATCCATGGGACCTGTGGCATATACGCCTTCAGCATATTTGCCTGCAACCTTGATAAAAGTATCATCTTTTACACCGTCACCGCCAATAAAAGCAGTTTTTATTCTTTTCTTGCGCATAAGTGTTACTATTTTAGACGCTTCAGGATGGTATCCACCCCATACAACAAGATCAGGCTTTACACGTCTAACCTTCATGACAATTGCTGAGTAATCCACAGCTCCGGGGGTAACACCTTCAAAAAGGGCAACTTCAACACCTGCTTCTGTAAAATATTTTTTTGCAAGCTCAGCCTGTCCCTTTCCATAATCTCCCTTGTCATGGAGTATGGCAATTTTTTTAGCCTTGAGAACTTCTGTTGCAAATTTTAACTGGAGCTGTGCCTGAACAGCATCATGGGCAATTGTTCTGAAAAAATTGGGATAATCCCCGGATAAAGTAAGATCAGGATTTGTGGCAGAGGGAGAGATAGCAACAACCTTTGCATCCTTGTAAATACCCATGGCTGCCTTTGTTGCACCGCTGCAAATATGCCCGAGGACAACATCAACTCCGTCTGAAACAAGTTTTGTTGCTGTATTCCCTGCAACTTCCGGCTTACACTGGTCATCTTCCACTAAAAGTTCAACCTTTTTACCAAGAACTCCGCCCTTTGCATTGATCTTTTTCACAACAAGCTCAGCAGCATGAATTGTTGGAATACCATAGGATGCCAGGTCACCGCTGTGGGCGCCTGCAACACCAAGCTTGATTGTATCCGAAGCAGAGGATGTCCCTGTTACCATTACCAAAGCTAATAGTGCCAAAGCTAATGTAGTAAACAGTTTCCCGATTGTTTTCATAACTCTCTCCTTTAAAAAATAATTTTAATTAAATACGTCTTATTAACCTATGTTAATACTGACTCAAGCATATAGAGTCAAGAAAAATAAATATATAAATGATCTTAAAAAAAACATCTTGCATCTTTACCCTTAATGTCTATAAAACAATTAATAATGTGATTCACTAGTGTAAATCTTAAGTTTAAAAAAGAGTGTTATCTATGAAACAATCCATTGGCATAGTTGTAAAAAAAGATAAAAAAGCAAGGCAGAAAGGTGAAGAACTGAAAAACTGGTTAATTGAAAAAGGGGTTAAGGTGGTTTTTGCTGATAACTTTGATTATCCCCTGCCGCCTTCTAAACTTTTCTGTATAATAGTATTGGGAGGTGACGGTACTTTTCTCAGTGCAGCCCGTTTAACAGGCAGCAGGGACATACCGTTAATGGGAATAAAATTCGGAGAAGTGGGCTTTCTTGCTGAAACCACAGAAAATGATCTTTTCAGGGCTGTTGATGCTCTCCTGGCTGGTAATTTCGTTATTGAGGAACGTATGCGCCTCAATGTCAGTGTAATCAGAAAAGAGAAAGAAATAGCTTCCGTGGATGTACTCAACGATGTTGTAATAAACAAAAGTGCCCTTTCAAGATTAGCCTATAGTGCTGTATATATTAATTCCAACTATCTTACCACTTTTAAGGCAGATGGTCTTATTGTGGGGACACCCACAGGTTCCACTGCTTACTCTCTGGCAGCCGGAGGACCTGTAATCCACCCTGCAGTACCAGGGATTATACTCACCCCCATCTGCCCTTTTACCCTGACAAACAGACCATTGATAATATCTGACTCTTCCGAGGTTGAAATCAGACTGGAAGGAGATCCAACAGATATTGTCCTGACCTTTGACGGCCAGGAAGGCATGGATATAGATTCCAGGGACAGAATTATTGTTAAAAAAAGTGCCAACTCTGTAAAAATGATATCCTTTTCAGATCAAAATTATTTTAATGTATTAAAAGCCAGGCTCATGTGGAGCGGCGGCAGGGGCTGATACAGTGAGCAGCAAATTGAGTACAAACTAAGATAGAAACAGGAAGTTCCCTTATGCCTTAACTGGTTTTCTCTCCTTTTGCTGACTTAAAAAAAGTCCGGTAAAAACAACACCACAGGCTGTATACTGCTGAAAGGTGAGACTCTCTTTTAAAACAACCACCCCCATTACCAGGGCAAAAACAGGAATTAGATTCACATAGGCTGATGCCTGGGTTGCTGGAATCCTGGAAAGACCAAAATTAAAGCAGCCGTAAGCACCAAACGTCACAACACAACCAAGATAGACCACAGCAATGGCAGAAACCGGTTCAACAGTGGTTGGAATGACAGTTGAAGGAAGTAAAAGCAGAGGAAAATAAAAAAGAGAGCCTGCAAAGGCCTGGAGTGCTGTAAGAAATAGAGGCGTATATCCTTTTTCAGTAAGCTGCTTCATGATAAT
>JAYEHB010000192.1:0-2178 GCA_034659375.1 Thermodesulfobacteriota bacterium | reverse complement strand
TTAAAGTGATAAAGGCGATAGAGAAAACATCAAAAGAAGCCGGAAATATCCAGAATGATTCTACATACCAGATCAGTATCAGCAAAAAAACTTTCCATGAATTCCAGATTGTATTTGAAACCATGAATACAATGGCTGCACAGATAAACAGGCAGATTGATGAACTTTCAGAGTCCCGGGATCTCCTTGAGATAAATGTCAGGGAACGGACAGAGGAACTCTTTAATACCAATGAAGATCTGAAAAATAAAGTAATAGAGAAAATCAATGCTGAAAAAGAGCTTGTTGAGAGTAACTCCCGTTTATACCTTGCAGCCGAGGCCAGCAATGCACTTGTATGGGAATGGAATCCTGAGCAAAGTCTCTTTTATCTTGATAAAAGATCCTGGGATATCATTGGAACTTCAGGCCGTAATGGAGCAATGACGCTGGAAAAATTTGCAGAATTGCATTACCCTGAAGAGTTTGAGGTGATAAAAGAAAAAATAACATCTCTTTTAAAAAGAAAAAGCTCTCTTTATATCAATGAACACAGGGTTTTTGTGCAAAACAGGGAATGGAGATGGTTTCGTTCATATGGCACACTTGTGCAAAAAAATAAAAAAGGCGGGTTTCTTGAATCTGTTGTTGGTATTGCCGTTGACATAACAGACTTAAAACATGCAGAAGAGAGCAACAGAATTCTTGAAGAGAGATTGCAACAGTCCCAGAAAATGGAGGCCATGGGAACACTTGCAGGAGGGGTTGCCCATGATTTTAACAATATTCTGGGTGCCATAACCGGTTATTCCCAGTTGGGGAAAATGAGTGTTTCAAAAGATTCAAAAACCGCAGCACATCTTGACCAGGTACTCCAGGCATGCAAAAGAGCAACAGAGATTGTAAAACAGATTCTTACGTTCAGCCGCCAGACCAAATCTGAAAAAAGTCTCTGTGATATGGGGAGTATCATAAATGAGGCGTTAAAACTCTTAAGAGCATCCATTCCTTCAACCATTGAAATTCAGAAAAATATACAGAGAAAAATCGGCACTGTAATGGTTGATCCCACCCAGATTCACCAGGTCATAATAAATTTGTGCACAAATGCCTACCACGCCATGAAAAAGAGCGGAGGAACGCTTAATCTCTCCCTTGAAGCAGTAAGGATAGACAATCCTGAATTATACGATACCCCAGGGCTCACCCCGGGAGAATATCTATGCCTCACTGTAACAGACACTGGAAACGGCATGGATAAAGATATAATAAAAAAAATCTTTGACCCTTATTTTACAACAAAAGAGAAAGAAGAGGGTACAGGCATGGGGCTTGCGATTGTTCACGGCATTGTCATGGATCATGGCGGGGCAATCACTGTGAAAAGCATAATGGAAAAGGGCACATCTTTTTATCTGTATTTTCCTGTTGTTGACCAGAAGCTTACAAAAGAGCCGATAGAAACTTTTGGTGAACTCCTATCCGGCACTGGAGAATTCGTGTATGGCACGGGAAAAATTCTTGTGGTGGATGATGAAAAAATAATTGCAGATGTGACAGAAGAGATGCTTAAAGATCTTGGATACGAGGTGTTATCCGAAACTGATTCTGCAAAGGCACTGGAAATCATTAAAAAAGACCCGGATAATTTTGATCTTGTAATTTCAGATTTAATCATGCCGAAAATAACAGGCGAGGTCCTGGCAGAAGAGATACATAAAATCAGAAAAGAGATGCCTGTGATCATCAGTACAGGTCTTGGTAAAAATGTACCTTTGGAAATAATTGAAAAATCAGGTGCTGCGGCATTCCTGAAAAAACCTTTTGATATAGATGACCTTGCAAAAATTGTGCAAAAAGTTTTAAGTAAGTGAAAATAAATAAAATTTAGAACAGTTCACGGGCTGTTTTTGTTGTTCACCACATGTAATTCGCTGGACGGTAAGAGTTTACAGGGTGCTGCATATGCAAGGCGGTGGGCACGTAGTCGTACTTTTGTACTTCAAGGGCCCGACTACGTAAGATGCAGTGCCCTGTGAACGCTTATAAAATTTATAACAGGATGTTTGATATATGAAAGTTGATGGAAAGGATATAAGACCCATCTGGTTTGATTCCAAAACCAGAACAGTAAAGGTGATTGACCAGAGAGTTCTTCCCCATGAATTTGTTGTAACAGAACTTGTAATTGTTGATGAT
>JAYEHB010000191.1:0-2178 GCA_034659375.1 Thermodesulfobacteriota bacterium | reverse complement strand
ATTGATAATTGATAATTCACAATTCATAATTCATAATTGTAAAAAAGGGGTGGAGATATGAAAGTGCTTATTGTGGACGATAAAGCTTCCATTCGCTCAGAAATGAAAAAGGTTTTAAAACAACTGGGCTTTAAGGATATTACAGAGGCTGTTGATGGGAATGATGCATGGTTCAAGCTCAAAGCTGAATTTGAAGGGAAAAAACCTGATAAGTATGATCTGATTATATCTGATATGGAGATGCCTGAAATGTCAGGTCTGGATCTTTTAAAGGCCGTTAGGGGTGATGATGAATTAAAGGAGATGCCTTTTATTATGGTTACAACAGTAAATAGCAAGGATGTGATAATTAAGACCATGAAACTTGGGATAAAGGCCTATATTATAAAACCGTTTGATGTGCAATCCGTGGCAGCAAAACTTGCCCAGGCAGGGCTTTTGGGTTGAGGATAAAATTATGCAGGAAAAATTTAACGTTCTTATAGGGGATGTAAATCCTGTTACCATTGGGATTATGACCAAAGCAGCGTTTTCCATACCTGGTGTTGTTGTTACAGCCGGTGTAAGATCCAGCGGCATGCTCCTGGCAAAGCTTAAACATCAGGAGCTGGATCTTTTAATTATAGATCTTGATTCTGAAGATATGGGTGGCGTTGCGGTGATTGATCAGATCAGGAAAATTAATTCTGATATTACAATTCTTGTTGTCTCTGATCCAGAGACTGCAAATCCTGAGCTTGCTGTAAAGGCTCTTGAAAAAGGAGTTCATGATTGTATTGCAAAACCCAATGATGCAGCAACAAGGTCTTATGGTGAATTCAGGCTTCAGCTTGTTACCATTACAGGTCTTATCAGGAGTAGAAAATCTTTTCAAAGCAAAAGAGTATCCGTAACCAGGAAAGAATCAATACCTTGTGTTGATAAAAGAATTGAGAAAAAGAGTGCTTTGCCGGGTGTTATTATTCCTTCTTCAAAGCCTTGTTCTGGAAAAATAAAATCACGAATTACAAAAGTAAAAGTGGTGGTTATTGCCTCCTCCACAGGTGGACCTGGTGCTCTTATTGAAATATTGCCCGGGTTTCCAGCGGATTTTGGTGTGCCTGTGCTTCTGGTACAGCATATGCCGTCTCATATGACAGCCTCCTTTGCAAAGAGTCTTAATAAAAAATCAGCCGTTGATGTGGTTGAAGCCATGGAAGGAGAGGTTATTCTTCCTTCAAAGGTCTATATTGCTCCTGGAGGAAGGCATATGGCAATAACTATAAAGGATGGTGAAAACAGACGGTTCATCACCTTAAATGATGACCCGCCTGAAAACAGTGTGCGTCCTTCTGCAGATATTCTTTTCAGATCAGTTGCAGATTCCTATAACGGAGGTGTTCTGGCTGTGGTTTTAACCGGCATGGGTGAGGATGGTAAAAAAGGTGTTGAGGCAATGAAGATAAAAGGGTGCCTCTGTTTTTCCCAGAGCCCTGAATCATGCGTTGTTTATGGCATGCCAAGGGCTGTGGACAGTGCAGGGCTTTCAGATGAAAGTATTAGTCTTGATTGTATTGCCGCAAGAATAGTCTCAGCAGTTCAAAAAGGGGAATTGAATTGATCATTACAGTCTCAGATGAGGAGTTTAATCTCTTAAGGCGAATTATCAAAGAAAATAGTGAAATATCCCTTGGAGATAATAAAAAATATTTAATTGAGAACAGGCTATCTTCTCTTGTTATTGAATCAAAATGCAGAACATTTGGTGAGTTTTCCAGAAAACTTATGTCCGGTCCAAAAGCTGCAGTTCTTGTGGGAAAAGTTATTGAAGCAATAACCACAAACGAGACTTGCTGGTTCAGGGATTTTTATCCCCATCAATATTTCAAAAAGATTTTTCTTCCTTTAATGGCAGATGAGATAAAAGCAGACACCAGGGATAAGATAAGAATATGGTCTGCTGCATCCTCCACGGGGCAGGAGGCATATTCCATTGCCATGACAGCATTGGAGTATCAGCGGGAGCATATACTGGGAAAACCTGTTGACCAGTGCCTTTCCATTGTGGCAACTGATATTTCAAATTGGGCAGTTGAAAAAGCACAAGATGGAATATATGATGATAATGATTTAAAACGCGGTCTGCCGGATGGTTATAGAGAAAGGTATTTTAAACAAGATGACAAAAAGTGGATTTTG
>JAYEHB010000190.1:0-2179 GCA_034659375.1 Thermodesulfobacteriota bacterium | reverse complement strand
GGCAAGGATCATTGATCTCATGGAGAAAAAGGGAATCATTGGCCCGTCCGATGGAGTTAAACCCCGTCAGGTTTTAATAGACCGCATGGAATAAACCACATGGAATAAACCACATGGAATAAACCACTGCAATAACTCCTGCCCGCATTTTCCCTGCATGTAAAAAAAAGGAAAAATATCCTCAGGTAAGGGCAGGCACAGGTGATAAGATCCAAATATTGTAACGCTTTTTTAAAGGTGACAAAATTGACAAATTGAGCAACTACTTACTGTAAAATCAATAAGTTATACAAATCACTTATTTCGTCCACAGCTTAGAAATATTGTAACGTTATTTTTTTTTCTTCATTTTCAGCCATATCACCATTTCATAAAGCAGCCATAGTCTCAAATTTTTACAAAAAAAAGACCATCCTCTCTGAATAAACAGAAGAGATGGTCTTAGATAATGAGGGAAAAGTCTCAGTTGTAAAAATAGTGTAACGCTTTTTTCTGCTCAGCAACCGGGCTGTATGCACATAACACCCCAAACAATGGGCATTATGAAACTTTCATCCAGAGGAGGAAGAAGTCTTGCTACATTATTTTTACACACATGCCTTTAAAAAGCGTTACAATATTTCGGCCTTATTGACAATGTCCCCAATTGGGGACAAACATCAAATTCAATCCTTTTTTCGGATTAAAAATCTCATTACCATGGTTATTCCATTATTGCAAGTTCAAAATTAAAATAAACAATGAACAGTGATAAGGCATAAATAATTTCAGGATACCATCTATTCATAAATTCCCCGTTAATAGGTCTTTTTAATCAAAAAGATTTATTAATTCAACAAAACATATAAGAAAAAGAAGTAGATATAAAAGAAAAAGAAATTATAAAATTTTAATTTTGTCAGAGATATTGCCGTTACAAGCCGTTACATTATTTTGCAGGGACTGGCGTTACAATATTTGGATCTTAACACACAGGGGCCTGCCCCTACCATTCGTGGTTACCCGATTGGTTCATGACCGTAGGGGCAACCCCCTGTGGTTGCCCTTTTTTTCCCCCTGTGGTTGCCCTTTTTCGTGATTGCCCCTTGTCGTGGTTGCCCTTTTTCGTGGTTTTGTGCAGGTGCATTTCTCCAGCGTTGGGTAGTCGTAACGGTCGGCCATGGCCTTCAACCCCCGGGCCGTATCTTTGTCCAGGGGTTCCACCTGACGGATCAGCTCCAACAGCCGGGTTATATCGCCCTCGGCCAGGGCCTCCAGCATGGCCTGAACCAGATCACGGGGAAGCACGGCCAGGTTTTCCGGCGCAAGCTCCTTTGCCATGGGATGTTTTTGGACCTCGGCGGATTCCTCCTCATACACGAAGCTCAGGCCAAGATATTTCCCCAGGGCCTCGTAAAGCTCCTCTTCCCAGAAGGGCTTGCGAATATATGCCGATGCCCCGGCGGCAAGGATTTCTTCCTTTTTATCCTTGAAGGCACTGGCCGTCACCGCAATAACGGGAGTGGCCCTGCCCGCCTCGGTGGGTATCAAAGATCCTTTCCAGGTCCGATTGGGGCATCCCCGAGCCGAATAGTTGCGTGAACATCGCTCGAACTTATCCATGATGAAGAAAAAACAAAAGGACCGACAGCAATGAACAGCATTGCAACAATGACATACTGAATAATCCTGTTCCGATTTAAACCAGTTGATGGTTTTTCTGAATTGTTTCTCATTTTTCAGCTCCAATTCCGGGTATCCTTCATTTGCACCTTACACTTTTTATTTTTTTAATTACTGCCAAATGCATAATTGAAGAAGTGCCTTTCTGCTTGACCTGACCCGGTTGATACAGTTTTGTAAACAAAATTCCTCCGATAATAAAAAGAATGAAAACAGATATGAAACCTGGTTTCCAAGCCTCAAGATGCCTGCCGAGCCTCAACAATCATGCGGGTCCCCTTTCCTTCGCCATCGCTTTCGGCCCAGAGGTGCCAGCCATGGGCTTGTGCGATTAGCCGGGCCCGGGGCAGATTGAGACCAAAACCCTCCTCCTGACGGTTGAAAGATTCGAGGGCAAAGGCCTGGAAGATTTTTTCCAGGTTCTCCCGGGCAATCCCTTTTCCGTTGTCCTCCACCGTCAGACGGAAGGGTTCTTCGGACCGGTTGAGGGTAATCCTGACGCCGCCGCCGGGTTGAG
>JAYEHB010000189.1:0-9601 GCA_034659375.1 Thermodesulfobacteriota bacterium | reverse complement strand
CGCCGAAGGGAGTTCCTCGCTTGCAGGGACTCCCTCGCCGAAGTCCCTTGCACAACGCCGAAGTCTCGCACAACGCCGAAGTCCCTGCAAGCGAGGGACTCCGGTCTGCTTAAACCCTCGCAGCCAGTGAAGGGAGTTCCTCGCTTGCAGGGACTCCCTCGAAAGACTGAGTAAATCTTTAGCAAAAAGCATAAAAATTGTAAAGAAATTTATAATTCAATCATCCTTGCATCAAGGATGCACCAATTTTTAATCAAAGGTTGCCCTTTCCTTCCCCCCGTGGTTGCCCGATTGATTCATGACCGTAGGGGCAACCCCCTGTGGTTACCCTTTGTTGGGTTGCCCTTTTCCCCCGTGGTTGCCATTTGTTGTGGTTGCCCTTTCCCCCCGTGGTTGCCATTTTCGTGGTTGCCGATTGATTGAGGGCAGGCACGGACATGAACAGGGCAGGCACAGGGGCCTGCCCCTACTTCATAAAAACTAAAAACAGCTTGACATTGTAGCCCATATGGTAAATCCTTCATGTGCTTGAAAAAATGATAATCAAAATTCAAAACAGAAATGATAATCAAAATTCAAAACATAAATAAAAGGAAGAATAAATGACAGATGAAAGAGAAACGATTGATAAGGCGGTAAAAGCCACTACCGTGAAAACCGGCAAATATCTCACCTTTTCCCTGGCAGAGGAGGAGTATGGGGTTGGTATTCTTAAAGTCAAGGAAATCATCGGCATGATGCCCATCACTTCTGTACCCAGAACACCGGATTTCATTAAAGGGGTTATTAATCTAAGGGGAAAAGTCATTCCCATTGTTGACTTGAGGCTGAAGTTCGGCATGGAATCAATCCCCTATGACGAGCGGACATGTATCATTGTTGTTGAAATTGATACGGACTCTGCAACGGTTTCCATCGGCATTGTGGTTGATTCTGTTTCAGAAGTGCTGAATATCGGAGAAGATGACATCGAGGAAACCCCGGCTTTCGGCACCAAACTGGATACCAACTACATTCTCGGTATGGCAAAGATAGAAGGAGGTGTTAAGATACTTCTCAATATTGGCAAGGTGTTAAGCGGCGAAGAGATCTCCAGTCTCGAAACCGTTGCCAAAGGGTAACCTTTTATATAAAAGTCCTTATAAACGATTATAATCATTCGATTTTCATTTTTTTGTTGTGGCCAATGAGAATGACCATGCTCCGGCCAGTTTCTGCCCTTTAGGGTATGCCGGTTATTTCAAACAGTAAATAATATTAAAGGAGGTATGGAAAAATGTTTAAGAACATGAAAATGGGAACCAAGATCTGGAGTCTTGCTGGAATATTGATAATTCTGACAACCCTTGTCTCTTTCGTGGGGTACAACGGTCTGACCGGTGTAGTTGACAGGGTAATAAAGGCGGAGGATGTAAACAGAATAATTAGGATTACGCTTGAAACGCGCAGGCAGGAAAAAAATTTTATACTCCGTAAAGACAAAAAATACATTATGATGAGAATGTGTCCAAGATAAACAAACAGGCAAATGAAACCAAGGCTATATTCAATGATTCGGCAAATAAGCAGCAGATGGATAATGTCCTTAGCGCAACAGGCAATTATGAAAAGGAGTTCAAGAAATATGTAAGCTTGTTCGATCAAAAAAATATTGCGGAAGCTAAGATGGTCGAGGAGGCAAGAGCATTACGGGCACAATCAGGGAAGATCCTTGAGCAAATGGGCAAAGTGCTGGTGCAGTTGAATGCCGAAGCAGGAAAAAAGCGGGCAAACAATCTCTGGCTTGCCGATGCAGCAAACCGGTGCATCAAGATTGCCCTGCAAGCTCAGATATCTCAGAACATGTATATTCGGACTCAAGAAAAAAAATTCGCGGATGAAATCTGGATTTACAAGAAAGACTTCACTGCTATTATTCAGGAAGGAATTAACCGGCTTGAAACCGCAGAGGACAAGAAGACAGTAGCAGATATGGGAAAACAGGCAGACGTTTATGTTGACAGGTGTGAGGAGTATGTGAAATTAGCCGAGAATTATGCGGGCGAAACCGAATTAGCCTCCAAAGAGAAAGAGGTTGTTACGGAAACAGCAAATCTTACAGCTCAGGCCAATAATATTCGCACCATACTCAAGGAACGTCTTGAAAAGCTTGGTGTTGAGATTAAGCAGGATAGAGATAATTATATGTGGCTTCAAACTGCCGCCACAGATTGTCTTAAATATATTCTGCTGGCCAGGGGGGCTGAAAAGAACTTTATCCTTAGAGGCGATAAAAAATACGTGGACGAGGTCAACGGTTATGGCGTAAAATTCGCAGATATAGTTAATAAAGCAGGTGAATACCTCCAATCCGACAAGGATATAAAAGCAGTTGCACTGATGGGAAATCAGGCAAAAAAATATCTCGCCAATTTTAAAAATTTTGTGGCCCTGAGTGACAAACAGGTAGAAGCAAAAGGGGAAATGGTAGCAGCGGCAAGAACAACAATTGAGAACAGCGAAACTGCCCGTGCCGATCAAAAGGCCAAGATGGAGGGCCAGATATCTTCGGCCAACAGTATGATGATCATCGGGGCCGCAGCATCAATTATAATCGGGATACTCCTCGCTTTCTTCATTATCAGGGGCATCACTAAAGCCATCGGCCGCATCATTGAGGGTCTCAATGAAGGCGCGGGACAGGTGGTCTCCGCATCGGGCCAGATCTCCTCTTCCAGCCAGTCCATGGCTGAAGGTGCTTCCCAGCAGGCAGCCTCCATTGAAGAGACCTCATCCTCCATGGAAGAAATGTCCAGCATGACAAAGAAGAATGCAGAAAATGCCGGCAATGCAGACGGCTTGATGAAAGAAGCCAACCAGATAGTGGGTGAAGCCAACACATCCATGAACCAGCTGACCCACTCCATGGAAGATATTTCCAAGGCCAGTGAAGAAACCTCCAAAATCATTAAGACCATTGATGAAATTGCCTTCCAGACAAACCTTCTTGCATTGAATGCTGCAGTTGAGGCAGCCAGAGCCGGGGAGGCCGGTGCCGGGTTTGCCGTGGTGGCAGACGAAGTGAGAAACCTTGCCATGAGGGCGGCAGAAGCGGCAAAAAATACGACCGAACTTATCGAAGGTACAGTCAAGAAAGTAACTGACGGATCACAGCTGGTATCAACCACCAATGAAGCATTCAGCAAGGTGGCAGAAAGTACTGGAAAAGTGGGTACCCTTGTCTCTGAGATCTCTGAAGCATCCAGGGAGCAGTCCAACGGTATTGAACAGGTAAACCTGGCCAGCACGGAAATGGATAAGGTTGTCCAGCAGAATGCGTCCAACGCCGAAGAGTCTGCATCTGCCTCAGAAGAGTTAAATGCCCAGGCCGAGCAGATGAAGTCATCCGTTGACGAGCTGTCCGCCCTGGTGGGGGGAGCCGGCGGCAAAAAGAAAGGTGCATCATCCGGCGGCCGCACCAAATCGGTACTGCACAGGCAGAAGGCCATGGCCCACAACACGGGCCAGTTCGGAGAATCATCCGTGCATAAGGGTCAGGGCCGGAAACAGATTCAGAAGGCCGCCGGACACAACGGCAAAGAGGTCAAGCCGGACCAGGTAATTCCTTTTGATGATGATGATTTTCAAGATTTCTAGATATTTTTCAGTAACCTGGTGCTTTGGGGTCAGGGCAGGATTGGCCCTGACCCCGAAGCTTGAATATGGCAATGCCGAATATTTCAGGGGACAAATTATCTGTAGAAATTAATAAAATACGTCCGGGCATTCCAGTCCTGCTTTGTACCGGTTTTAGTGAAACCATGTCTGAAGAGAAAGCAGAATCATTTGGCATTAAAGGTTTTTTATTAAAACCGATTGTGATGAAAGATCTTGCTCACAAGATACGTGAAGTGCTGGATGAAAATTGATTACCTTGCACTACTGTCCTGATTTACGGCTGCCGCCATATTGATTTACCTTGCACTACTGTCCCAATTTACGGCTACCGCCATATTGATTTACCTTGCACTATTGTCCTGATTTACGGCTACCGCCATAAGGCAAGATAACCTGTAAATTCAATTAGTTAGCACGGTTGCCGATTGGTTCATGACCGTAGGGGCAACCCCCTGTGGTTGCCCTTTTCTTTCCCCCTGTGGTTGCCTTTATCTATGCCCGGAGTTATTGAGAAAGTTACTAATTTCCTGCTTAAGTCTCTTAATTTATTTGGTTTTGCGTGGCCCGACCCAGGACCAACAGGGCCAATTCAGGCCTCCATAATAAACGCATTCCCCCTATGGAGCAACGAGTTGATATCCTTCATTTTTGACAATATCACCAAGTGTCGCATCAGCACATACAAAATGCGTGGTCGTATCGCAATAAATGGTAAAAAAGGCAAATTGCAAGCTATCCAAGGTTTTAAGACCACGTGTTTCCGCAAACCGGCGAAGAAAATTCCACCCTTCATCAATTACTAACAACGAAAAACGTAACACGGTGTAGCGTTGCTGAAGATCGGCTTCAAACTTCGCAATGAGTGCCAATAAAGCATCATGTGAGATCTCCTGTTCACGATATTTCCGGTGGACAGTTGACAGATACTCAATCTTGCCGAGTTCAGAAATGATAATTTCATCAGTTCCACGATAAATCGGTTGAACCGTCGTGCTTCCGGCCTCAGTATGGTAAATCTTCACAAGTGCTGATGTATCGAAATAATAGGTCATCCACGTTCCTCACGTTCTTGCCGTACGGTATCAGCCCAGTTACTTGTTGAGCTATGTGTCATATCAAGAATCCGATCAAGCGTCATTTCAGATTGCTGTTGCGTAGTCTTCTGTCGAATCTGTTGCAATAAATGTACTTGTTCGTACACAATCATCAATTCATCAGGACCCAACGTCTCAATAGAATCATGAAGTCGTTCCTTTAGTGTCATATACTCACCTTTCCTTATTCACATGCTGTTCTTACAATTTCAGGCTATCGCCATAAGGCGGGATAGCCTGAAAATTCAATTAGTTAGCAAGCCCTTAATTTTTTCTTGGGATTGAGATGTCCCACTCCTTGTCATTTGTTATCATAGCAGAAAACAAGCCAAACATCAATGGTGTGTATTCAAGATTTCTCTCCGGAGAGCTGTGCCACACATATTCATATTTACCAGTGGTTATTCACAACGAAGCCTAACGAAATGTTAAGTGAAAAGTTTTAAAACCAAATCTTGTAAAAAAATTTATAATTCAATCATCCTTGCATCAAGGATGCACCAATTTTTAACCAAAGCAAGTATTGATTTATTTTGGTATCCTTAACAATTATGTCGCTTAATAGACTTCATCATGATGCCCAACATTCACCAAAATGATTTCTTTTTTAATAATTATAAATTCAAGCGTAATTCTATAAGAAATATTAATAGAAACCGAATGCAGGTCTTTTAATTTCCCTTTTAATGGATGAAGCCTTAAAGAAGGATGGCTCGGTTCTATTTCTAAAAGCTTAAGTGCTTTTTTATATTGAGATATTAAATCAGGGTGCTTTTTTACAAATTTTGAAGCCCGTTTAATATAACTATTTGTATAAATAAGATTATAAGTCATTGCATAATTCTTTTGATATGGGCGTCAACATTTTCTGTGATATAATTTCCAGATTCATAATCAGTCTTTGCCTGATTCAGTGCAGCATCAAGCTCACATTCTCTTAGATAATTATAATGATTCATATCCATTACAACAAATTTTTCTTTACCGCGAACAGTAATCACCAACTCTTGATTTTTCAAAAGATTGTTCTGGATTACAGAAACACCCTTTGTCTTGAGTTGATTGGCAGTGATAGTATTCATAATAAACTCCTATTTTGAATTTTGAATTTTAAATTACTATTAATAATACTATATATAATACTTTTTACAGTATGTATCAAGTCAAAATTTCCAATTTCAGTGGTCGTGTAAAATACAATTATATTGTGGCCCTGGGGTCGGATTGAGCTAACTATGTGAAAATATAAAACATAGTTACAGGAATTGGTCATATGATGGTCTTCAACAAGCCTTTTTGGGGTCACAAAGTAAATTGGTATTGGCATCTTATGCTAAATCGGTTCGTCTTGTTGAAAAAGTAACAGCATGCTGATCCATCGAACAGGGGGTCAAGTCTACTCTTAACTCTTTCTGTATTTTCATTTACTGTACAACTATGCTTAGATCAATAAGAATAGAATATCCTTATGCATGGCCCCATGTGATGAACCGTGGCAGGCGGTCAGAAAAGATATTTTCTGCCAACCAGTATTTGTTGACCTGTTAAAAGATACTTAGGAGATGTGAGGCATAAGAATGCACCTATTGCCTTATTTCATCAATAAGAATCAAGAGCAGACTTGACCCCCTTTCCCCTTTATTCCCCTTTACCTTGACCCCTTTACCCTCTGATGTTGTTTGGCTCATGATATTTGTCCTCGTGCCATTTCAACGGATTGGTTTGGATGTATTCTGAAATTTGTATATACGATTTTTCGGATCGGATAATATGTTCGTAATAATTGCGTTGCCATAATTTTTTATTGAATCGAGGCCAGTTGTTTTGTTTCACACCATCTGCGTATCGTTTCGTGGTTAATGTTTTAAACCGATGCATAACATCGGATAATGACATGTTTCCCGTAGGGGCAACCCCCTGTGGTTGCCCTTTCTTTCTCATACGTCATCTCCCTGCAGTTCCCGCTCAATCTGTTCGATGCTGGGCAGGCTGGTCTCCAGGGACTCGGGTAAGGATTCCTTCAGCTTGTATTCTGCAATGCCCATGGGCTGAGTTTTGTCGCCCAGAGCATATTCGGCCACCACCTTGTTTTTGCTTTTGCACAGCAACAATCCAATGGTGGATTGATCCTGATCCGTCTTGATCCGGCGGTCCACAGCGGTAAGGTAAAAACCCAGCTGGCCGAGATGTTCCGGTCTGAAATCACCGGCTTTAAGTTCAACAACCACATAACAGTGCAACTTAAGGTGATAAAACAACAGGTCGATAAAAAAATCATCCCCCCCGACTTCCAGATGCACCTGCTGACCCACAAAGGCGAATCCTGCACCCAATTCCAGCAGAAATTCAGTCACATGCCTTACCAAGGCTCTTTCAATTTCCCGTTCCTGGGCTTCATCACCTAACCCCAGAAAATCAAATCGGTAAGGATCTTTGAGCGACTCCCGGGCAAGATCGGACCGTGGTTCAGGCAAACGCTGTTCAAAATTGGTAACAGCCATGCCTTGCCGTTCAAGCAGGCGCGTTTCGATCTGCATCACCAGAACATTGCGGGACCAGCCATTTTCAAGTGCCTTTTGTGCATAGGCCAGACGTTTCTCTGCTGTCTTCAGTTTGGAAATCAGCATCAGATTATGTCCCCACGGCAATTGTCCAACAGCCTGTTGGACAATTTGCTCATCCGGCCATGCCTCAGCAAAGGAACGCATATAAAGCAGATTCGTACGGGAAAACCCCTTCATATCGGGGAAAGCAATGCACAAGTCGTGGGCCAGTCGCTCGATCACCTTTGCTCCCCAGCCTTGTGCGGCCTGCCGGGCTAAAATATCACTCCCGATCTGCCAGTACAGCAATATCAACTCACGATTTACAGCCAGAGTTGCACGCTGTTGGGCGCTGTGAATTTTTCTCTTTAAATTTGCCAGCCAGTCTTTATAACCCTCCGGAGGCTGAATCAGAGAGACAGGTTTATCATTCATACGCGACCTTCTTCCAATTCTGCCACAATGGCATCAATATCACTTCGCAGCCGATCAATTTTTTCAACCGTGGTTTTTAACTCGGCATTCACCTCAACAATGTTAATCTTCTCACGAGTCTCTTCAGGTTCCACATAAGAGCTGACCGACAGGTTGTAGTCATTTTCAGCAATATCCTCAAAACTTACCGATTTGGCAACATGCTCCACATCTTTTTTACTGTCAAACATCTCCATAATCTGCTTGATGTGATCATCGGTCAGTACGTTGTTATTGGTCTCTTTTTTAAAGAAGTCCTCGCCGCCGGCATCGATAAACTGGGTGGTGGTATCTGTTTTGTGTTTAGACAGCACGAGAATGTTTACTGCGATGGTGGTGCCGTAAAACAGATTCGATGCTAAAGAAATAACTGTTTCCACATAGTTGTTATCCACCAGATATTGGCGGATTTTCTTTTCCGCACCACCACGGTAAAAAATACCGGGGAAGCAGACAATTGCCGCCTGGCCTTTGCTGGATAAATAACTTAAGGCATGCAGCACAAAGGCAAAGTCGGCTTTGGATTTAGGGGCTAACACACCAGCCGTAGCAAAACGGTCATCATTAATCAGGGTTGGATCACCTGCACCAATCCACTTCACAGAACAGGGCGGATTAGAGACAATGACATCAAAGGGTTTGTCATCACCAAAATGCGGTTCGGTTAAGGTATTGCCCAGCATCATATTAAACTTGTCATAGTTAATGTTGTGCAAAAACATATTCATACGTGCAAGGTTAAAGGTGGTGTGGTTGACTTCCTGACCCAAAAAACCGTCTTCAATAATATGGGCATCAAAGTGCTTTTTGGCTTGTAACAACAAAGATTCCGAACCTGCTGCGGGATCATAAATTTTATTCACACTGTCTTGCTTGTGCATGGCCAGTTGCACAATCAGTTTTGAGACATTTTGCGGAGTAAAAAATTCGCCCCCGGATTTCCCTGCGTTGGCGGCATAATTAGAGATTAAAAACTCGTAGGCATCACCAAACAGGTCGATTTGGTTATCTTGAAAGTCTCCAAACTTTAGCCCTGCCACGCCTTTTAATACAGCGGCCAAGCGACTGTTTTTATCCTTAACAGTATTACCTAATCGATTGCTGGTGGTGTCAAAATCGGCAAACAGACCTTTAATATCGACTTCCGATGGATAACCATTGGCAGAGCTTTCAATGGATGTAAATATGGCGGATAGTTCGGTGTCCAGATCTTCGTTCTTATTAGTGCCTGCTGCAATGTTGGCAAACAACTGGCTTGGATAAATAAAATAGCCCTTGGTTTTAACGGCATCGTCTTTGATGTCATCAGTAATGATATCATCTGAGAGTTTAGGGTAGTTGATGCTTTTATCACCGCCTTCAATATACCTGGCAAAATTTTCATTAATAAAGCGATAGAACAGGGTACCTAGCACATACTGCTTAAAATCCCAGCCGTCTACTGAGCCTCTCACGTCATTTGCAATCTGCCAGATTTGGCGTTGCAGCTCGGCTCGTTGTTGAGTACTTGTCATTTTTCTGTTCCTATTTTAAAATCTTAAACATAATTTTATCAGCTATTCGGCTTTGTTCTTATCATCTTTTTCATCCGTTATAATTCAAAATTCACCTTTAACAAAGCCATCTACATTAGGATAGTATCTGCTGACTTTCTATGAATTGAGTTGTTTGGCATAAAATTTGCGGGAGGTATAGTGTTTCAAATTTCTCTTGCCTTACCTGCTTTATATTCTTCCAGTGCTTCTTCAGCAAGCTTATCAAGCTTTCCAGCGGCCGCATCTGCTTCAATTTGTGCATCCCAAGCGTCAGCATCAAATGCGGCAAACCAATAGC
>JAYEHB010000188.1:0-2183 GCA_034659375.1 Thermodesulfobacteriota bacterium | reverse complement strand
AAAGCAAAATAAAATATATCTCTTTTCAAATGGGAAAAAACGCATGATTGATAAACGTATGTATTCAAAAAAAATACAAAAATGGGCACAAATTCTCGCTGTATAGTGGATAAGCCATTGAAAAAATGAATTGTTTGCTATATTGGTATCTATAAAGAGATTGATACAGATGTTTTGCCCTTTAAAAAGGAGGTTGAACTGGAGATGAAAAAAAATATGAAAAAAGTCGTGTTATTTGGTCTTTTATTTTTAATACTGTTTGGTTTTGGCTGCCATAAAAGCACTTTAAGACCGCATCTGAAGACCAAATTTGAGAGCAATATAAATGAACTTATTCTTGAAACCGTTGCAAGCTGCCGTGGTAAGCTTGTTGAAATCGCCCCTGCTGCCATAGTATCGAAAAATGCGTTAAATGGTAAATCTTATACAAGACTTGATGAACTCATAAGTCAAAGGTTAAAAGAGAAACTTTCATCAGACAGGGAGATTATTGAACTTTCAAGGGAAAACTGGTTTGAATTCAGGGAAGCAAGACCCCTCTCTTTTAAAGGGCATTCCCAGGCACACTCTGATCTTATGGAAAATATTGTGATTTTTATTATAGATGTTGCACCGGAACCGCTGTTTGACCAGATTAAGGTTACCATTACAGCAAAAGATTCAAAATCAAGACCAATCCCGGGAATTCAAGGACAGACCCATCTGGAATCTTTTGAGGACAGCCCTGGAACTATTCTGCTAAACACTGCCACCACTTCAAACCCTCTGCCTGCAGGACTTAAAGAGAATCCATATAATTCCATGGAGCAGATGTGTTACTCCCTTGCTTCCGAGCTTTCATCTGCCCTTGAACAAGGTGTTAAAACAGGCAGCTTTAAAGCATCTGATGAAGATATCCAGGTGGTGCTCTGTTCAAAGAATTTTTCAGGCACCAATATTAAGTTTCAGCAGGCAATGATGCAGGAGCTGCAGCAGTCTCTTGCCTCCATGGACGGCATGACATGTGCTGTCAGCCAGGATGATTTTGCATCTGTTTTCAGGCAGATGGATTTTTATAACAAAAACGACCATATCTTTGAAATTGATAATGAAAAACTAAAACCAGGCTCCGTGCTTTTAATGGCCCGGACAAAAACCATTGGCAGTAAAAACCATGCTGCCTTAAGAGCAGTATGGCGGGTAACTCCTTTAAAGGATAAAGCAGGCAATTTTATACCTGACAGCAATGCGGGTACATATGTATCAGGTTTTACCTCCCGGGCGTGGTTTCAAGGTGTTGTTCCAAAAGTGTCAAATCCACAACATTATGAACCTGAAAAAGAGAGTAAAAAATCATCTGACAAGGGATTTGATTAAAAAAGGGGATTTGATTAAAAAAGGGGGTTTGATTAAAAAAAATTGAAAAATAAAATTTTGATTCGATACATTAATTTAACAGGTCATTATTTAATAAAAAATGATGGCATCCTTCATATCACCTCAAAAGTATTTTACACTCTTTTGGGAAAAACCCATGTTAAATAGGGAGTAGCTCCAGAAAGTATAAGGTACTTATGAAGGATGCTAAAATGATTTATAAAAAAAAGAAAGCTTATCAATTTAACCGGAGGGAATGATGAAAAATGCAAAAGTGAATAGATTGATTGTGATACTTATTTTAACAGCAGTGATGGTGGTTTCCGGAGCAATATCCGCAAGTGCAGCTTTAAGGACAAGAATTGTTGTTCTTCCTTTTTACGTTGAACAGGGAAGGGATGCAGCAGACACAGGATACAGTGACCTTGGTTTACATTACAGAAGAATGTCAGGATTTATTGAAAATCATCTTGTAAGTCATAATTTTGAAGTGATTGATCCCTTTGCAAAGGATTCTACTGAAAAAGAGCTCTCCAGAATTATGGAGACAGCCCGGGAAGATTCTGCCAGGGCGTGTCTTGATATGGCAAACCGGTTTGCTGTTGATGCAGTATATTTTGTATGGCTTAAAGTGAAAGCAAAAAAGACTGCTGACGGGTACTGGAAAGCATCTGCCATACTTGACGGCAAAGGGTATGACAGTGGGGGACGATCTCTTGGTGCCAATGTATTAAAAACTTTTAAAATGACAAAACGTGATTTTGATGAAGCGGTTGCAATTGTTGAAAAAGAGGTTGGAGATGTTGTGGGAAGAACCCTTACAAACT
>JAYEHB010000187.1:0-2185 GCA_034659375.1 Thermodesulfobacteriota bacterium | reverse complement strand
TAAATACCCTTCAATTTTTGAACTCATTTTTTTGAATTTTTTGCTCACATTGTCTGCTATGAGACCTGATTATGTTTTTGAACCTTTAAAAAAAACTCATTTTGGCGATAATTTTCAGATAACCACCAACGCTTTTTTTCTTTCTCAACAGCCATAATTCGTTGATATTTAACAAGATCTATTATAATTCATCACCTGCAATGGGTGTTCTAACAGGCACATTATTTAATATTTTCGTGAACTCTTCCCTGTTGGCTCTATTTGCTCTTTGAACTAAATAATTTTCTGTTGATATTGCTGATATTTTTTCAGATACCGCAGATGAAATAAATTGATTTATAGAAACACCTTCTTGCGAGGCTATTTCTTTAATATGACGATGAATTGAGTTGGGCAGCCTTAAGCTTAATGCACTCATTTTATTACCTCCAGAAATTTACCTGGTGTGATGGCTTTAATGCCAAATTTTTCAACCCCTTTAAAATCTTTAAGATTGTGGGTGACAATTATTTTTGTTTTAGATGCTACTGCAACCTCAAGAACATGATCATCTTTTTGATCTTTCAGGTACGGTCTCCATAAAAAATATATTTTTTGAAAATTGCTAAGGGCACAAATATTATCAAGGACTATATCTACCTGTTTATGTGACAATTCTAATACTGTTTGTTCTCTTTTTAAAACATCTTCATATTCAAATAGCAAGGTAGTGGATATTACAGGCTTGATCTTTTTATTATCAATTTAGCATAAGTATTTGAAATGAAGCTCCTGTGGACGAGTAAAGCCCAGAAAAGAGTACATTTGTATCCATTATGATTGTATTATCGTTCATGATTCATAACAGTACTATATATGGTATTGTTTGTCAAATACATAAGAGCAACTCTCAACACAAAGTCCGCAACCAAGACACGTTTCCGGATTGTATTCCATCTCATCGAAGATTTGTGCTTCAAAAAAACATCTATCAACACATTCACCACAATGAATACAAGTCTCAAAATAAGTATCCGCTATATATTCAGCCCGATACTGAGTTATTCAGACAACACAATATGCATCCACATCAACCCTCAAACCCGTGTCCGCTTCAGCGGCTTGTTAATTAAAAAAAACATAACCCCTGCATGACATTTGCTATTAGAAAAAGTAATCTACCTTGTTTAGGATAATAATGCTTACCTCGGATCAACTGAATTTTTCTTGTGGATAATGTTCATCAACTCATCCACAATGGCAGTCTTTTTTATCACCACCCCGTCTCGATCCAGCAGAAACAACGTGGGTACACCCAGCACCCCGTAATTATTAAAATTCTCCCCACTTATACCGCTGAAGTCACAATAGTTATCCGGCCACTGGTGATAGGCCAGCTTCTCTCTAAACCCCTGTTCTGTCTTATCCGCGCTGATGGCAATCACCCTTACGTTTTGTTCTTCCAGCCGAGAATATTTATTAGCCAGTTCTATGAGGGCATCTTCACACAGAGAGCATTCCCCCTGATAAAAAAGCAGGATGGTGTAATCTGCATCCAGGTTACCGGTCTCTATGACAACCTTCTCATGGGTTGTGCCGGTCTGGGTCCGAACCGGGGCATGAAACATCAAGTCAGGTCCCTTTTTCCCTGTCAGGATCTTCACCGATGTCATCATGTTTTTGATGCTGTCAGACAGGGCCGCCTGGACACCAGGTTGTTTTTCCATGTACTCTGAAATAGTTGGCAAAAGGTCATCTTTGCCTATTTCAACCAGCAACGGCACAACTTTTTCTGCAAATGCCGCCAGTATGTCATCTCGGTTCAAGCGGGTCAGAACCACATTAAGCCGCTCGGTGAATGCCTGGTCTCCTTTGTCTGACCGGATATTCATCATCAACCAGTGATGCAGCACCTGGTCCCAGTGGCCGCTGGTGTAAAGATCTTTGAAATCCAGGGTGTGGGTTACAAAGTCATTGAAACAGGCAATGTGATCCTCCTGGTTTTCATAGACCTTGTCTGCAATACCTCTGGTAAAATCTACTATTTCCCCGAACCGGGCGGCATACAATGAACTTTTGACCCGGTCTGCCTGAACCTGTTCAAAGGCTCCTCTCAGTTTTGCCTGTTCTTTCAGAGCGGTTTTGTGGAGATTTTCATCCGGTGCATACACCTGCAACAGGTGATTGACCGCTCCCAGTTTATCCA
>JAYEHB010000186.1:0-2190 GCA_034659375.1 Thermodesulfobacteriota bacterium | reverse complement strand
TGCCTCCTAGGGTACCGGTATGAGAATACCGGGTTTGGTCGCAATCTTACGATTGCTCCAAACAGCCAATTGCACGACTTCGTGTCGCACCATAACGGGGAGCTCAGCCGACCGGGGGGCAAATTGCCGAACTATTTGTAAAAGTCAAGACTTTTCAAAAATCAAGGACTTTCAAAAAGTCGCTATCCCCCGGGTTGGCTGGAGCGTTTTGTTCTCCGCCATGGTTAAACAGCTACTGGGGTAAGCGTGAAAACATCCGCGAGTTGAGTGGCGGTTTTGACATTCCCTCTTCTTAGAGCATCGCGAACATCATCCAATTTTAATGCGTCATCAAGTGATAAATAAGGAGACCAACCTTCGTCAGTATCAATCAACTCAATATTAACCTTAGCAACATACTGTCCTTCATGGATAAGTTTTTGATGATATCTTTTTTTCATTGTTTTCTCCTCATAAAATCGTTTGACCACCTGTTTGGATCTGGTCTGTATGCAGTGACCAAAACTGCAGGCGATAAAGAGCCTTTAGAGATTCCCCATACCGCATGGATGGGATTACCTTGACTGTCTTTTTGTAACACCAAAACACAAGGCCCCTTAAAATAATCGGGATAATCTTCAATGACTATGCCGTTGGCGATACCTGACACAATATCCTTAACAAAAATTGCATCTTCCGCAAGTTCATCATATCCATGGTCTGATATCATCACTTTTTTACGCCTGACCAAGGCCATGATCTGCTCAAGTGTCTTGCTTTTTTTCATTATAACATAATTCCTCTGGTTTACATCGGCAATGGAGCTTTCTTTTTGATCGGAGAACGTTTAAGGCAACCTGCCCGGCCAACAGCCTTCAGAAAAACGGCTAAGTTCTACGGGTCAGGTTGAGCGATTTTGTTCTGTCATCAATAATATTTGAAATCAAGAAAGCTGTCAATAAACAACCATAATTAAGACACAACTCATAACTTTTCAAACATCCAAAAATGCAAATCACCCTAAATTAGAAAACTTGCATTTTTGGTAAAGCAGTTTGAAACTGAGAGTCACCCTGTAAGATAAACAAGTTCATTTCCAATTTAATTTCCAAACTGCAAACCACCCTTAAAAACGCTTCTATTCCTTATAAACTGAAATCTCCAAAAGGCGAGAAGACAGCTTCAGCTTTCAACAAAAGATAGAAATCAAAGTCAAAGAAAAATTCCGATAGATTTACCGGACAAGCCTTTTCCCACATGTTTCATCCGCTCGGGAAGAAACTCTGCAACCAGAAAGGAGTAATCTTTTAATGAACTGCCTGCCTTTGTAAAGGCAATACGCCATTTGCCGGTAATGGCATCCTTTGGTAAATTGGGGCTTGGTTTTAATGCAGAGTCATTGCTGAAAAAAAACTAAAATTCCTGGACAGCTGAAATAAAATTTAATATACTTGCCGACGGCAGACTTGGTCTTTCACCTCAGTTTACCCGCAAAATCAAAAATTTTAACAAAGCATGGGTCGAAAATGCGAAGCCAAGTTGCTGTTTGGTTTATAACCGGCACGGCCGGAGCGTGGTTTCCGCATCGGTCACAACAAATTTAGAAAGTCTATCATTGCAGTCGTTTGGATGGACTTTCATATAACCGGCATGGCCGGAGCATGGTCATTCGCATCGGCCACAACAAAGAATGAAAGTCCATGATTACAGTCGTTTGGATGGACTTTCATATAAAAATAAATAAAAAAGTGGATATTCAGGACAATAAGTTATGGGGAAAAAAAAGAAAAAAGAGAAAAAAGCTCAAAAAGAGCAGCAAAAAAAACTGCTGAACATGAATTGTGAGGAGCTTATTGAGCAAGCAGACCATGCTCTCCTAACAGGGAATTCCAGAAAAGCTGTAAAACTTTTTAAATCTGCACTTAAAAAAGTCAAAGAACCGGAACAAAAAGAAAAAATTAAAAACAACCTGTTTGATTCATACATTGCCAGGGAAAAAGAACTCAGAAATAAAAATATGACGGCTGAGGCTGAAGCTGTCTTAAAACAGGCCATGGATTATACACCGGATTTTTCACAAACAACAGAAGATGTCCTTATCTCCTTTCTTGATTTCTGTGAAAATCACCAGGCATTTAAAGCATACAGTGAATTTCTTGGTAAAAATGAAAATTCCATAAAAATTGAAAGACTTCTTGCAGAAAAAGTTGA
>JAYEHB010000185.1:0-2194 GCA_034659375.1 Thermodesulfobacteriota bacterium | reverse complement strand
AGTACTTTCAGTGCTTCTTTAAATAGTTCTTTTTAAAATAGTTCTTTTTAAGTTCAGTTCTGTCCTATTAGTCCTATTAAATTAATTTTGTTAGGACTACTGAAAGCCTTGATACTGTAGTGTCTGTCCTCATGGTCCTCATAGTCCTATTAAATTTAGAATTTTGAAAATGATGTTATCTCCCCAATACTGATTTATATCACGATAAAAAATTTCCAAATTGATGTGACTTCGAGGACTATGGGGACCAAGCCTTGATACAAAGGCATCTTCACCCTTACTGTTTTTATTTTTATGGGTGTTATTGAGGACAGTCCCATGGGATTTGATCTTCCATTCTCACCAGGATTTCAAACAGCTTCCTACACTGCTCCAGGGGCGGAAAATGATATACATTGACTCTGTATCCATTACGATTACCTTTGATTTTTTCCACTCCCTGGCAGAGTTTGTTTATACCTCGACCAAACTGTTGCGGTGACAGCGGGTAGCGCTCTTTCAGATTGTTTGCAAAATCGAGATACCCATCATACAAGGCCTTACATTCAATTTCACCTTTCCAGTCATCATCTCCAGAAATCAATGTTCCTTCCTCTAATCGCTCAATCCAAAATTTTCCAGCCATGTCCGTTGTGTTTTTAATCTGGTCCAGTAAAGCAGCTGTTTTTGGAGCGCACCTCAAATCATCCAATGAATATTTCCAGCGCTGAAGATCATAAAGCATGGCCTCATACCCTCCGCTTTCCATCTGTTGAAAAATGGCCTTAAAATAAGTGCTGTCTTGCTGATAAGCATTGGAAACGTCAGTGACATAAAACCTGCGTTCATCTTCTCCAGCCGGAACTACCCAATCGTTATTTGAAGCAATGATGATGTTGATACAGTTCCTGACCGTAATAGCGTCCTTACCTTTCTGTTCAACAACTATTTTAGGCTCAGTAATCAGATTTTTTATCGCTCCCTCGCTCTGCTTGTCTCCAGCCCAAAACCCTTCATCCGCAAATACCAGGATTTTATTTTTCAAATGCTGATTGAACCGACCCAGCAGGTGACCTTGTTGTGCCAGTTGAATGTAATGCGGGCCAAAAAGACGACCAAAACAATTTACAAAAACGCCTTTACCTACACCACGGCCACCCCTCATAACAATCGCTGTGCCTGGCCGATCTCCACCAGGGTCCTGAATGATTCTAGCCATCCAGCCCATGACCCAGTTGAATTGCATCTTATCTTGGTTGGTGATGTTATTGAAAATGTGCTCCCGGAATAAAGACCAGTCGCCTTGAATTGGCTTGACTGAAAAATCGGTCCACAGATTATAATATCCCGGAGTTTTCTTTCCGGGCTCAAAAACCACTTCCTTATACTGCCTCCTTTCTTGAGATTTCAACCAATAATCGACCGGATTGATTTCTTTTTTTGGATCATCCGGGTCAGGTACAATTTTGTTGGCATAGTATTTCCGAAGGTCTGTATCTGTTGTAAACTGAATGTCAGCCCCCTCTTCACGTTGTTTCTGGACCTCTTTCAAAACCACACACTTACCACCCATCCATGTGACTGCAAATTTTGCGTTGAATTGTTGAATGATGCTTTCATAGATGCAACCACACTCAATTTTCCGAAGAGCTGACCTTACTGCCTGGTAGCCTTCATCTTCATTATAATGATCATTGAAAAGGTCGTTAAAATCAGAATTGACAGGACAGAGCACAAAATCAATGCCCAAATCTTTTGCTGCGGCCATTGCAGATTCTTTTCCGCTGTTGTGTCCGTTTTTCTTTTCTGATTTCAAGTCATTGTCAGCAGCAATCACAATACGTATTTTCGGAAAATAGGCCTGTATCTTACCGCATACGGCTTTGAGATTACCTGAATTAAACGCAACAACAACTGGAATGTTCGTCGCCTCAAAAATGGTGATGCCAGTGGCACACCCCTCCGTAACATACACAAGGTCCGTGTCAGACAACTTGCCGATAACAAAGAAACAACCGGAAACAGGTCCTCCTGGATGAAACTTCTTTTCCCCCACTGTATCGATATACTGTATTGAAACTGGCCTGTCCTCATAGTTCTCAAAGTCACGATAAATCGGAATAATTAATTTGTCGTGGTACTGTTTAATACATAGTGACTGGAACCGTTTTTTCTTTACATAAGGGTGATCCGGTGAGACTTGTTTACCTGCATC
>JAYEHB010000184.1:0-2202 GCA_034659375.1 Thermodesulfobacteriota bacterium | reverse complement strand
GGTTTTACACACTCAGCTTTTAGAGTGTAACCCCCAACACCTTTTCAAAGAACTGTAAAAAATATAGTCTATGTTAAGCTTGTTGTCAAGTTAAAAAGGATGAAATATTTAATTCACAAATAGGTAATTTTGATTAAGATTTGTTAGTTATACGTGTACTATGCATTAACCTTTATCGGGAGCTTTGTTAAGCATTAAGCATTACACATTGAGATTTTTTCCCGTTCATTTTAAGCAGCATGGGTTTTGTTAATCTCACATGACGCAAAAATTGTGTTTCAGAAACAGCTTCAAGGGAATCTATCCATTCCCAGTCAAAAAAATCCCTGATTTTTTTGACTACACCCTTTTGTTTTTTTTCATTAACAGTAATGTAACTTATTCCAAGGGATGTAATATTATGAAAAAAATGTGAGCCCTGGGAGGAATCGGCATTGATCTTTTCATTCCTCAGTTCAACAATGGCACCAACTCCAGATATATTCCGCCATTTAACCGGTATGCCAAGCCATTTATCCGAAGCACCCCACCGCCCTGGCCCCACCAGCATATAGGAGCGTTTATTATTCACCAGGCCAATGTTTATTTTATTGATCTCCCGGGTCATTTGCACGGTGGCTTCACACCGGAATTCATCTGGTTTTACATAAACAATATCCTCTATCTCTTCATTTATCCCGTTGCCAAGGGCATTTGATGAATAGCAAAAAGCCTTTTCAATATCTGCGGCTGTTATTTCCACCTTAAATCGTTTTTCATAGGCAACCATTGGCCGTATCTGTAAAACAAAAAAATCTGGCTTACGATTTTTTCCAGGATAAAGATTCACTGAAAATTCGATCTCCACAGGAGTTCCAAATACCTTGCTGCCAAGTTCTAAAAGATCAGAGATCAGCTTTGGAACAGGAGGATCATTATATTTAAGAATTTGGGCAAATGTAAGGATCTTGGGCCCTGGTGCATACCAGGTATCTCTTATACGGTCTTCGCCGGCAAGATAAGTACTGGTAAGTTTCTGAACCGGAAATTCTTCATTAGCATCATGAAGATCTATTTTTTCCAGGTTGGAATGTTTCCTGAAATTAAGCCCGTCTTGATAATTTTTTGTTTTTAATGCATAAAAAGAATTTTGTGTATTTTTTAAAATATCTTCAATATTTGAAAGCTGGGGAAGTATATTTGGATATTTGGGTGAAAAACGCAAAGTCTTTTCACCTTCAACAACTGTTTTCCCAAGTCCCAGGGCAAAATTTACAAGACCGTCCTCTGCCTTCATGTGGGAGAACGGGTAAAAATTATAGGATTGGGCAACACCTGAAATGGCAGGATAGTAATAATCTCCATACTGTTCCCCTGCCACTACCTGAATAATAACCGCCATTGAATCATTAAACGGCTGACTGGCTATGCTTTTGTGAAAAGCTTTGGCATCTTCATAAAAGGTGGATGCATAGACCAGTTTAACAGCATTGGTAAGATCAAAAAGCCGTGTTAAAAGATCAGGATGATTGTTGGGAATTTTGTAGGTCTTGTAGAGTCCTGCATAGGGTTGAAAATGGGCATCCTCCAACTGACTTGAAGAGCGTACAGCAAGGGGACTTCTGATCTGGGCAAGAAAGACTTTAATTTTTTTCAGCAACCATTCAGGCAGCTCTGCCCTTAAAAAGGTTTCAACAATTTCTTCAACTTTAAACCCCGGCTTTGAAAAAAACTGTAGATTATTTTCAGCAACAAATGATTCAAAAATATCCGTACATAAAACCAGAGTTTTTGGAATTTTGATGTTTATCTCTGAATTGTTTTGATGAATTTTACTGTTCTGACTGAGAAGAGTGGACATAAATGCAAGTCCCCTGGCCTTTCCACCAAGGGATCCATCACCTATTTTAACAAATTCTCTTATATCTGAATCAAAATAATTTCTCTCAAACCTTGAAACAAGACCCTTTTGCCGCTGTATCCTTAATTCATGTATGCTGGAAATAATAAAATTTCTAAGCTCCTCAATATCTTTAAAATCACTGCGTTTAAGAGATCTGAACTTTAAAGCAATATCAATTTCAGAACGAGCCATAAGCCATCTTGAAAAATGATCACGGTCTGCATGAAAAGCAATGGATGCATCGGGGATATGGGGGAGTTTTGCTTCAAGCTGCAAAAGGTTTGCTGCAAGGTCAATCTGCTGTCCATTGGGCATGGAAA